>JBCBZW010000005.1 GCA_039815145.1 Pseudomonadota bacterium | reverse complement strand
GATTCGTAATCAGTAGGTCGGCGGTTCGAATCCGCCCCTCGGCACCATCTCGCACCTAGGTGTGCCCTCGTTCGCCTCTTTCCTCGTTCTCACTAGCCAACGACGATGTAGTCGCCGGGCGGAGTGCTGCGCCGCGAACGCAGAAAGTGCAGTCGCGATTCAGTCAGTCGATCCAGACGGTGATGCTAGGCGTTGATCGCCGCTACGGAGTGCTCGAAGAGCGGTGTCACCCGTTCAGCCAGGGCCTCGGGCGAGAGCGTCGCATCCATGGGGAACACGTCCGCTTCCACCAGCGGCGATTGCAGTGCATCGAACTGCGTGTTCAGCAGCTTGCGCGGAAAGTAATGCGCTTTGCGCCCGGTCAGGCGGTCGTTGAGTACGGCTCTGCTCGCGAGCAAATTCACGAAAGACACGCGAAAGCGCTGCGATCGGAGCCTATCGCGGTCTTCGCGATGCAGGGCGCTATGCGCTAAGACGCAGCTGCGTCTGGCGATGGCGAGGTGATCAAGGCGGCGACAGACGGCATCCAGCCACGGCTTACGGTCCGCCTCCGTGAGCGACATGCCGCCAGCCAGCTTCAGTCGGTTGGACGCGGGCTGGAAATCGTTGGCATCCAGCATGATCAGCTCGAAGCGCTCGGCGATGGCGCGGGCCAGGGCGGCCTTGCCGCTGCCGGCCATACCCATGCAGATCACTAAATGCGGTCGCTCGCTCACGCCTTCTTCCTGAATTCATCGTCTTTCGGAATCCATAATAACGCCGTCTCCGAATTATTGCTGGTTTGTCGCTCTGCGGTAACTGCGTATTGCGGTTAGGCGGTCATCGGGCGGGGCGTCGGCGGTCTGGCCGGTCGGGCGCGGTGCGCTGCGGCAAAGTGCGTCTGGGTGCTGCAGTCCATCAGGAGTTGGGAGCGCCGTGGGCGAGCCCAGTGGTGGCGTCACCTAGTATTTGTGATCGGTCGTGGGGGCTCGCGGGCGGCGGGCTACTTGACGAGCAGGGTGCCGCGGGTCGGCGTACCGTCGCGTTCGCGAAGGCGCTTCATGCTGAGGTCGATCGCTTGCTCCACGAGGTGCGTCACGGCGTCGTGATGCATAGGGAGTTGCTCGCTCAAGCGTACGTGCCGGATCAACTTGCCCGTGCCGAGCAGCAGTTCCTCGGGATCGTCCAGTTCGGCGCCGCGGTTGAAGCCGAGGTTGGCGTGCGCTTGGTAGACGGCGACGTGGCAGAAGGCGTCGCGCAACGCGCCGGTGAGGCTGAAAGCGGTCGACAACACGCGGCGATGGTAGAGCAGCTCCCAGCAGTCGGGCACGTGGCCCAGCAGCATCGCTCGCGCCGCTAGCGCGTGCTCAGCGACCTCGTTCGGGTAGTCGCGCAGCTTCTCGAGTAGGTGTTCCGCGGGTTCGCGTACGGTCATGACGGTGATGGCTCGGGCATGGGTTAGATGCCCCGGCGCAATATCGCGAACCAGCGCCCGATGTTGAGTAGGCTCATCAAAGCGGCCGACACGTACGTCAGGGCGGCGGCCGTGAGCAGGCGTCGTGCGTGGGGTTCATCACCGCGAATCAGCAGCCCCTTCTGGGTGAGCATGGGCAGGGCGCGTCGGAAGCTCGCATCGAATTCCGTGGGCAAGGTGGCCGCGTGCACGAGCACGCCGAGCAGGAGCGTCGAGAGGCCGATCAACAGGGTGAGTCCGGCAATCGAGGGCGCGCGCGTCAGCGCAGCCAGGAAAGGAGAGGCGATGAGCACCCCGGCGCCGAGCTGCTCCAGGGGGCGCACGAGCACCACCAAGCGCGTGCGCCAGGTGAGCGGGGCGAAGCGCTGCTGGTGCTGGATGGCGTGGCCGACCTCGTGGGCGGCGATGGTGACGGCGGCCAGGGACCTGCCGTCGAGATGCTTGGGGTCCAGGCGCACGGTGCGGCTCGTGGGGTCGTAGTGATCGGCGCCCGCGGGAGCCGCTTCGACCGCGACCGCGCTGAGACCGGCCTCGTCCAGGAGGCGTCTGGCGATCTGGCCACCGCTGAAGCGGTAGCGGTCTTCGGGTTCGGCGTACTTGCGCATCACCGAACGCACCCACAGGCCCGGGCCGAGGGATATGGCGAAGACGACGAGTAGGAAGAGCAGTACGTGCATCGGAGCGTCACGGCAAACCAGCCGGGCAAGTGTACACCGAGGGCTCGCCGCGGGCGGTCCTTCGCGTATGCTCGTGAAGGGGCTAAGGGCCACGGATGGATCGATGGGTGCTGGGCGAGCGGGCGTAGCGTTGCCGCTGATGATGATGCTCTGGGTGAGCGCGGCGTCGGCCGATGGCGTCGAGGCCCGGGCACGCCTCGGACTGAGCTATCAGTTCGGCACCCAGGGCAACCGACTCGGTGCCACCGCGGGCACTTTCGCGCGCGCCGATGGGACGGACACCGAGCTGCAACTCACCCTCTCGCTCTTCCGCACCTTCAGCCACATCGAGACGCGGGCGGCCGGGCGGGAGCGGCAGCTGGTCGTGGGCCTCACGCAGGGCTTGGGCGGTCAGCTCGAGCGCGACGGGTCGCGGGACTGGTCCCTGGGTGCCAACAACACCACTGCTCGCCACAGCTTCAGCTTGTACTCGGTGCTGTACCGGGACACCTACGGCACCTCCCAGCGCGTGCGTGGCGTCGCCTTCTCCGTGGGCGATGTGAGCGTGCGTTACGAGAACGACTTCGGCTTGATCCGCTTCCTCGCCGACCGCGGCGATCGCTTTCGCACCGGGGGCCTGGAGATCGCCTATCGGGCCGAGGAGCAGGTGCGCTACGTGATCGGCTTCAACGTCTTCACGGGGGATGTGGAAGAGGGCGCGGTGCTCCCCCCGGGGCCGACCGCCGCGGGCCAGCACGGGGAGTACGCGATGGTGCGCCCGGATGGCAGCCCCGTCACCGCCGCTGATCGCTCGATCGCTAACGCGTGGGTCGGCGTGCGCGGTATGGACCTGGCCGATGGGGACGGGGTTGCCAAGGCCCTGGGCCTCGATGCGTTGCAGCTGCGCCTTGGATGGAGCAGCGAAGGTATTCGTCAGGTGGTGCAAAACCGCTTCCACGATATCATCTACAACCCCCACGTCCCCTTGCGCGAGGATGCGCGGGCGCGCCCCTACCTCATCTTTGGAACCAACAATGGGCAATCACTCTATCCTTGAGGCCGCACAGGTGACCTTGTGCTGAGCATTGCGCTGATCGTGCTCGGCGCCATCTGCGTGGTCGCGGGGCTCGCAGGTGTGGTCTTTCCTCTGTTGCCGGGGTCGCCGTTGATCTTGGCGGGCCTGGTGCTGGTCGCGTGGGCGGAGCAGTTTGCTTACGTCGGCGTGGGCACGCTCGGCGTGCTGGTGGCGCTGACCCTGCTTACCTTCGTGGTGGACTACGTCGCCAGCGTGCTCGGGGCGGGGCGCATGGGCGCCTCGCGCGCCGGGTTGCTGGGGGCGGCGATCGGCACCTTCGCCGGGGTCTTCTTCTTCCCCATCGGCTTGCTGCTGGGGCCGTTCATCGGTGCCGTGGTGGGAGAGTTGCTGACCCGCTCTGATGCCTTACGTGCGGGTAAGGTGGGCGTGGGCGCCGTGATCGGCGTATTCCTCGGCGCCGTCGGCAACCTCATCATCGCCATGAGCATGATCGGCGTGTTTCTCGCCGTACGCTTCGCCGCGTAGGCGGTCGCGCACGGCGAGCGAGGTCTAGGCTTGGTCAGCCGCCAGGCGTTCCTCGATCCATTGCTCCACGAGTTCCTCGAGAATCGTCAGCGGCACGGAGCCGTTGGTGAGGACAACCTTGTGGAACTCTCGAATGTCGAAGCGCTCGCCGAGGGCCGTGCGGGCCCGGTCGCGCATCGCGAGGATGCGGTTCATGCCCACCTTGTAGGAGGTCGCCTGACCGGGCAGCACGAAGTAGCGTTCGATCTCCGCCACCACGTCGGACTCGGCCATGCCGGTGTTGGCCAGCATGTAGTCGATCGCCGCCTCGCGGCTCCAGCGCTTGGCGTGGATGCCCGTGTCGACCACCAGGCGCACGGCACGAAAGAGTTCGGCCTGCAGGCGTCCGATGTTGTCGTAGGGGTCGTCCTGAAAGCCGGCCTCGTAGGCGAGTCGTTCGGCGTACAGGGCCCAGCCTTCCGCGTAGGCGGTGAAGGGCAGGAGGCGGCGGAAGAACGGCAGATCCTCTTCCTCCTGGGCCAGGGCGATCTGGAAGTGGTGGCCCGGCACGGCCTCGTGGTAGGCCAGCGTGCGCATGCCGTACTTCGGTGTGGCCTCGATGTCGTAGAGGTTGGCGTAGAACACACCTGGCCGAGAGCCGTCCATCGATGGCGGGTTGTAGTAGGCGCCGGGGGAGGTGGGTTCCTTGAATAGGGGTACCCGTTGCACCTCCACGCCGCTTTCGGGCTGGATGTCGAAGAGATCCCCGAGGTCCGCGGAGATCTCGTCGATGATCGCCTGGTAGTCCGCCAGAATCTGCTCGCGGCCCGCGTCGGAGTCCTCGTAGTAGAAGCGGGGGTCCTTGGCGAGGGCGCGAATGGCCGCTTCAAAGCCCTCGGCGACGTCCCAGCCTTCCTCGGCGAGGATGGTCAGGATCTCCGCCTGAATGCGATCGACCTCGCGCAGCCCGAGTTCGTGGATCTCCTGCGGGCTCATGTCGGTGGTGGTGAAGAACTTGAGCGCCAGGCGGTAGTAGGCATCGCCGTTAGGTAGGCTCCAGGCGCCCTTGTTGCCCTCGACCTTCGCATCCAGGCCCTCGTAGTAGGCGATGAAGCGCTCGTAGGCCGGGTAGACCGTCTCGTCGATCGATGCCCGAGCCTCCGCGAGGATCTCCTGCTGAAAGGCTTCATCGAGCTCCGCCTCCACCATCTTCTCGGCCAGGGAGGTCATCAGGATGTTCTCGCCCGCCGGCGTCGCGACGAAGTTGCGCATCTCCACCAGCACCTTGTCGATGACGAACTGGGGCGGCAGGACGCCGATGTCCTCGCGATGGTTGAGGCCCTCAAACACCTGCTCGAACTTGGGTCGCACCGCGTTCAGGCGGGTGATGTAATCGCGGGCGTCCTGCTTGCCCTCGATCTGGTGGGTCGATTCCATGAAGCTCGGGAAGCCGTTCTGCACGCCGAACATCTGGTTGAGGGGGAAGTTGTGGAAGCGAAACTCCTCCGCCTCCACCACGAGGTCGAGGAGCGACAGGGCGATGCGCTTGGACATGCGATCCGCCTCTGAGAGGCGATCGTCGCGGTAGCTCAAGAGCGTCTCCCGCGCCGCCCTGGCCTTGGCGAAGGCGGCGTCACCGGCGGCGAGGCTGGCATCGTCCAGGCGCGCGTTGTGGCCGCGGATGCCGAGCGGCTCGAGCACGCGCAGAGAGGACAAGGTCTCCGGGCTCTGCAGGGCGAACTGCAAGGCCTCGCGAGCGAAGAACAGGTTGATGTTGACCGGTCGCGAATGCCAGGTGTGCAGCCCGAAGGCCACCACGGCGATGAACGCCAGGCCGAGCAGGGCGCCGGCGCCGAGAAGTAGTCGCTTCAGCATCGAGGGCTTTCCTTGGCCGGGAGGGGGCTCAGAAGAGGGTGTGGCCATCACCGGGGCGCGTGCGCCCGAGCGGCCCCTGAGGGCCTGGCGTCGGCGACGACGGCGGTGGCATTGAGGGGCCTGTCGTGTCGGTGCCGTGGTCCTGGGGTTTCTTGGCCACGGTGGTGGCCAGCGCCACCATCGAGGCCAGATCCGTGAGGTTGGCGGGGACGATCAGGCTGTTACCTGCCTTCGCGAGTTCGCCGAACTTGTCGATGTAGTCTTCGGCGACACGCAACTGCATCGCCGCCTCGCCGCCCTCCTCGCGCAGGGCGCTCGCCACCTCGCGCAATCCTTCAGCGGTGGCGTTGGCCACGGCCAGGATGGCAGCCGCCTGCCCTTGGGCCTCGTTGATCTGTTGTTCCTTGAAGGCCTCGGACTCCTTGATCACGCGCTGCTTGTCGCCCTCGGCCTCGTTGATGCGAGCGTCGCGCTGGCCCTCGGAGGTGAGCACGACGGCGCGCTTCTCGCGCTCCGCACGCATCTGCTTTTCCATTGCATTGAGCACATCTTCCGGCGGATTGATGTTCTTGATCTCGTAGCGCAGCACCTTCACACCCCAGGGCTCGGAGGCCTTGTCGAGCTCGTGCACCACGGCGGAGTTGATCATCGCGCGCTCCTCGAAGGTGCGGTCGAGATCGATCTTGCCCACCTCGCTGCGCAGGGTGGTTTGCGCCAGCTGGGTGATGGCGAAGATGTAGTCGGTGATGCCGTAGGAGGCGCGTTGCGGATCGAGTACCTGCAGGTACAGCACCCCGTCCACGCCCACCTGCACGTTGTCGCGCGTGATGCAGATCTGCTCGGGGATGTCGACGGCCTTCTCTTTCAGGCTGTGTTTGTAGGCCGTGCGTTCGATGAAGGGAATCAGGATGTGAAAGCCGGCGCTCAGGGTGCGGCTGTACTTGCCGAGCGACTCCACCACGAAGGCGTTCTGCTGGGGCACCACCACCGCCGTCTTGGCGATGATGAAGATGACGAGCGCCGCCGTGGCGAGCGCTACGATAGTCGCAGTGTCGAGCATGTTGGGGTCCATGGATTTTTGAGTTCTACGGGACTAAGCAGGATTCGAGAAAGGCTAGATGGGTTCGACGTCGATGAGCGTGCCGTCGCGGGCAATGATCCGCGCTGAGCTACCAGCTTCGATAGGTTGTTGGCCTCGGTTGCGAACGGTCCAGTGCGAGCCGCGCCACTCGGCCCGACCGCTCTCGCCCGGTGCCACCCGCTCGGCGAGCTGCACCTGCTCTCCCTCGGCATCGTCTTCGAAGCCCGGTGGCTCCGGTCGCCAACGGCGGTAGGTGCGTTCGCGCAGCATCGCCATGGAGGCCACGGCGAGGGTGGCGAAGAGCAGCCACTGAGCCGCGGGGGGCAGGGGCACGATCGCGCCGAGCACGATGAGCCCGGTGGCGATCGCCGCCACGCCAGCGAAGACCAGGTAAAAGGCGGCGTCGATAGCCGCGAGTTCGGCGCCGAGCAGCACCGCGCCCAGGATGATCCAGCTCCACCAGCTCATGGGGCCTCGTCCAACTGATGTCAAAGTCCGTAACGATACACCAGCTGCCGATTGCGCCGTGAGGCGGGCGCGGAGGTGGTGGGTCCGCTATAGGTGTAGATGCGAGCGACGACGGTTGCGTCGCCGGGAGGCAAGTTTCGGGGGCGCGCGCCGTGTGCGCCGCCATCGCTCAAGTACACTGGCCCGGCGTACCGATTGAAGTTCAGGGAGGAATGGACTTATGCAAACCAAGGAATTCGCTTCGGCGACGATTCGCCGCTTGCCGGCACTGGCCGCGGTGGGCGGCTTGTTGCTCTGCGCCAACGCGGGCGCCCAGGTGCTCACCTGGGACGAGGGGGTGGACGGCGATCTCTCGACCGATCCCGAGATGCCCACGCCGGTGAGCTTCGTGGCCGGCAGCAACACCGTGCGCGGTCAGATGCAGGATCCTGACGACACGCGTGACTACATCACCTTCACCATCGCGGACGGCCAGTCGCTGACCGCTGTGCTGCTCAACGACTACACCGACGTCGACAGCGGCGGCCCGGGGGACCGAGGCTTCGTCGCGGTCAACGAGGGCGACACGAGCTTCATCCCCGGCTTCGACACGGGGGATCTGTTCCTGGGCGGCGCCCACCTCGACCCCGATCCTGCGGGCACGGATTACCTGGCGATCCTGGCAGGTGCCCCGCAAGCGGGCACCGGCTTCACGCCGCCGCTGGGGCCTGGCACCTACAGCTTCCTGGTGCAACAGACCGGACCGGAGCTGACCGCCTACGAGCTCGAGTTCGTGTTGGCAGAAGACGCTGAGGACATCGGCGGCAGCACGAGCGACGTCACCACCATCACGGCGATCTGTCGCAACCTCAGTACGGGGCAGAGCGTGAACCAGCCGGGTCTGGCAGGCGCGCCTTGGAACTGCACCGCGGCGGGGCTACTGGCCGATAGCGGCGATCAGGTGCTGCAGATCGTGGTGGGTCGTGCCAGCTGCGGCGCGGATCCCTGCGCCATCGGCGGCATGACCACGGGTGTCGATGCCAGCAGCACCCTGTGCCGCAATATCTCGACCGGGCAGACCACGAACGTGGCGGTTTCGGGCGGCGCCTGGGACTGCACCGGCGGCGGGTTTGCTGCCAGCAACGGCAACATCATCCTGCAGGTGATTCGCGGGGCCTCGCAACGAGCGCCCAGCGAGCTTCACTGAGGGCGGGTCGGCCGGGCGGCTAGCGTCGCCTGGGTGATCTTCGCCTTGGGTCGGCCGGCGACACCGTCCAGCTTCGGGCGGTGTCGCCGCGCGCCGGCGTCTAGACGCGGCACATCCGTCACGCGAAGGTAGGTGGAGAGCAGGCCGGCGAGCTCTTCCCAGTCGCTCGCATCCCGCTTCGGCACGTAGCCGGCAACGTGATGGTTGTAGGCGGCGATGCGATCCGGCGGGAATTCCGAGTTGGAGAGCACGAACACCACCGTATTGGCGTGGGTCGGGTCCTGGCGCAGCTCACGCAAGAACTCAAAGCCGGTCATCACGGGCATGTGCAGGTCGAGCACGACCACGAAGCCGCGCCGATCTTCGCTGCTGCGGAGCGTCTCCAAGCCTTCCCTGCCGTTTTGAGCCCGCAGGATCGGGCTCGTCACCCCCGCGCGGCGCAGGGCGCGCTCGAGGGCCATGGCGTCCACCTGGTCATCGTCGACCATCAGCAGGTGGGGGGCGTTGGCGTACTCGTGCTGGTCGGGTGCAGCTAGGGTCATCGGCTTCATGATGGCGGGCTTCCCGTCGGTGTGATTGTGCGTTGCATTGGCCGCGCGATTGCGCAGCCGCCTATGTCATATCGGCCGCTATGCCTGCCAGTTGATGGTTCGGACGACTGGGGCGTCAGGTGTTGAGGTCGAGGGAGCACCTGCGTCGTGTCGGGCGCCGTATGCGTTCCTTCGCGCTTGTGGGGCGATCAGACTGTGATCCATTTCACAGACACTGCGGCTCGTCCTGGCGCTCTCCATCGATACCCCTAGGGTGCCGACCCGACGCCGATCGACGACAGGTCGGAAATCGCAAGTCAATGAAACTGCTAACATTGTTGCCCTTGTCGGCCCTGGTGCCCCGTCTATCGGGTTGCGGTTGATTGGTCATAAGGCTCGCGTAGCGTTTGCGGCCCTCCGCACACACGCACGTTGGTGGTGACTGTTGATCGATCGATTTCTTCGCGCCCTGTCGCCCCTGTGCCTGGTTCCCGGACTGCTCCTCGCCGCCGCCCCTTCCTATGCTCAGCCCCCGCCCGGCGCTCCGCTCGTGTTCGACGATGGGGCGTTCACGACGGCAGAGGCGGGCTTTGCGGTGCGCTGGGTGCAGGGCGACCCCTTCGACCAAGTCGTGGATTTCGAATACCGGGTGACGGTCGACGCGGCGCAGGGGAGCGAACTACGCCCCTGGACGCGCGTGGGGCGGGTCGAGCAGATCGACGTGCAGGGACTGCCTGCCCTCGAGGGCGCGAGCTACTTCTTTCACGTGCGTGCCGTGCTGGTCGATGGGGTTACCGATAGCGGGGTGACCGACGGCATCGTGCTCGATCGCACGGCCCCGGAGCTGCTTGCCTTCGACGACGGCGAGTGGACCCGCGCCAGCTCGAGCCTGGCGGCGAGCTGGAGTGCTGAGGATGCTGGTGCTGGTGTCGCGGCCTACAGCTACGCCATCGGCCGCACGCCCAGCGCCCAGGACGTGGTGCCCTGGACCCCCATCGGTCAGCGCACGCAGATCACGGCGACGGGGCTGACGCTCGAGGATGGGGTCACCTACTACTGGCAGGTGGAGGCACGCGATGGCGTCGGCAACGCGCTGCGCACTGCCGCCGATGGGGTCACGGTGGATCGCACAGCGCCAACGGTGACCGTGACGGATCAAGGGGATTTCGGCATCTCCCCCGATCGCTTGTCGGCCAACTGGACCACCGTAGATCCGAACCCCCTGGCCCTCGTCGAGTACGCCCTCGGCACCAATGCCGATCAGGAGGCCTTGGTGCCCTGGACGGCCACGGGCAGGTCCAACATCGTGCTGACCGGCTTGCCCCTGGTGGACGGTGAACGCTACGTCTTTCGCGTGCGCGCCACCGACGCGGCGGGCAACCAGGGCCTCGCCGCAGCCGATGGCATTCGCATCGACCTCACGCCGCCAGACCTCGGTGAGCTCGGCTACTCGCCTTACCTGCCCACGGATGATGAGGTCATCCTCTCCTGGTTCGCGCCGGACGGTGTCGGCGTGCCCGTGGCGCGCTACCTCTATGGGCTCGGATCGCAGCCCGGTCGCGCCGACATCGTGCCGGTGACCAACGCCGGCCTCACCACCTCCGTGGTGATGCAGGATCTCACCCTCGACAACGGCCGCGCCTACTACGGCCTGGTGCTCGCCATCGACGAGGTAGGGCGTCGCACCCAGCGCGTGACCGGGGCGATGGTGGTGGATCTCAGTCCGCCGCAGATCCAGTTCATCAACGACGACGGCGACTTCACCGCAGACGGCAGCGCCCTGCGCTTCGACTGGAGCGCCGTGGATGGCGAGACCGAGGTGGTCGACTACGAGTACTCCCTAGGCGTACCCGGTGACCCGGACGCCTTGCTGGCGCCCGTGCGCACCACGGCGCAGTCGATCACGATCGCGGACCTCGTGCTCGAAGAGGGGCAGACCTACGTCCTCGGGCTGACGGCCTACGACGTGCTGGGCTACGCCGACTTCGGTGTGAGCGACGGCATCGCCGTGGATGTGACGCCACCGCGCATCACCCAGCTCGAGGACGACGGTCAGGTCACGGGCCGCACCGATCGCCTCTCCATGCGCTGGGCCGGGAGTGATACACCCTCCGGCATCGCCCAGTACGAGTTCGCCTTCGGCACCGCGCCCGAGCTCGTCGACGACGTAGTGCCCTGGCAGCCGATCGGCCTCGAGACGAGCGTGACCGTAGAGGGCCTTTCGCTGACGGAAGGCACCACCTACTACGGCGCCGTTCGCGCGTCGGATCAGGCGGGCAACGCCGAGCTGGCCGTGACTGATGGCATACGGGTGGACACGGCCCCGCCGTCCATCGCCAACCTCCGCGCGGACTCCATCACCGAGACCACTGCCACCCTGCGCTGGGAGACCAGCAAACCCACCACCACCCACCTGGTGGTCACGCCGCAGGAAGGCCCTTCCCAGGAGATCCTGCTGGAGCAGCTGACGGCCGATCACGCACTTCTGCTCACCCAGTTATTCGATGGCACGCGCTACGCAGTGCGCATCGACAGCACCGACGATGCGGGGGTGGCGGGCGAACCTGCCGAGGTGCAGTTCGAGACCCTGGCGGGCGAGAGCCGGGCCGAGCAGATCAGTCCGCCGGGCGTGAGCTATGCGGACCCGGAGATCTACAGCGCCGAAGGCCTCGTCACCTTCCGCACGGCACTCGGCGACGTGTGGGTGGGCAACCTCGATCCACTCACTGGGCGCTTCGTGCGCCAGGACGGCCGCGAGTACCTGATGGACACGGACAGCGAGACCGGCGGCACGATCAACGGCCCGGAGTTCGGCCTGGACCAGGACGGCTGGTCGATCTTCTACGCCAAGCGTAGCGGGGAGGAAGTGCAGGTTTGGCGCGCCACCTTGAACGAGGACGGCACCTCGTCCGCCGGCGTGCTGACCAGCGGTACGCGCCATCAGACCGCCATGCCCACGCTCAATGGTCAGCGCACCACCACCAAAGTGGTCAACATCATCGGTAGCTGGGAGACCGGCGGTGACATCGCCTGGTTCGACGAGCAAACGCCCAACCAGCAAAACGTCTTCGCCCAGGCCGATTCGTTCCTCACCAATCGCAATCCGGGCCGCTGGATGGCCGACGGTCGGCGCATCGTCATGGTCGACGAAGACACCGGGCAGCTGTTTCTCCTGAACACGGATACCGGCGGGCGCGTGGTCATCACCGACGACGCAGGCTTCAAGACGGCCCCGCAGGGCTTTCGCGCGCCCGAGTACGACGAGCGCTGGGTGGTGACTGCGGTGATCGACGACAGCACGATCGGCGTGTACCTGGATCCCGGTGACGGGGGCATCTGGCCGCGGGTGGACACGCTGACCGTGCCGGTCGAGGCGTCCGACGAGGTGTTCTCCTCGCCCGAGGTGTTCCACGCCGGAGGTAAGTCTTGGTTGGTGCTGACGGTGAAGGACCGGCGCACGGGCGAGGGTGCGGCCCAGCGCGGTGAGATCTGGGTGCTGGATCTCGAGGGCGATCCGCGCATGCGCTACGCCCGCCGCTGCGACGATGGCCGGCCAGACCTCAAGCGCTCCGACCCGGAGGTGTACGTAGGCGAGCAGGAGGCATTCGTCTACTACAACCTGCAGGAGGATGAGAACACGAGCTCCCTGTGGCGCTGTCGCACGGGCATCGCGAGCGATGGAGATCACCCGCGCGCGCGCACCTCGGTGGGCGTCGTGCAGGGGATCACCAGCCCGGCGGCCAATGCTCACGCGTGGCTAGCGATTCCCTTCGCTTCTCCACCTGTTGGAGCGGCGCGCCTGACTCAGCCTGTGTTGCCCGAGCCCTGGACCCCAGCCGTGCGCCAGGCCGGGCGTTACGCGGGTGCGTGTCCGCAGCCGGATCCGTCGCGGCCGGATGCGATCATCGGTGATGAGGATTGCCTCTACCTGAACGTCTTCACGCCGGTCGGCGCAGCCGAGGCGGGCGAGGCCTTGCCGGTGATGTTCTTCGTCCATGGGGGCGCTAACCGTACCGGCTCCACCGACTCAGCTTTAAGCCAGCTCCTCGACCTCGAGGCTGGCACGGGCGGCCCGATCTTCGACGGCGCTCGTCTGGCCGCCCTCGGCAACGTGGTGGTGGTGACGACGAACTATCGCCTCGCCGCCCTCGGTAACCTCACCCTGGCGGAGTTGGCACAGGAGTCACCCACGGGCACGGCCGGCAACTACGGCATGTTCGATCTGCTGGCGGCCCTCGAGTGGGTGCAGAAGGAGATCGACGCCTTCGGCGGCGATCCCTCGCGCGTGCTGCTCTTCGGTCAGTCGGCCGGGGCCCACAACGTGGGCATGTTGGTGGCCTCGCCGCTCGCCGCGGGTTTGTTCTCCCGGGCCATCATGCAGAGCGGCGTTATGTCCGTGGACACGGCGGAGGAGGCGAGCGCGGACGCCGCCGCCTTCGTCGAGGAGATGGGCCTCACCGGCGCTGCCGACCTGCCTGCTGCCCTGCGCGATCTGCCCATCGAGCGCATCGTCCTTGCCCGCACGGCGCTGCCCCTCGGCTACGGTGAGTTCACCTTCTACCCCCACGTCGATGGGGTGGTGGTGGACGATCAGCCCCTCGATCGCGTGCTGGCAGGGCTGCACAACGATGTGCCCCTGGTGGTCGGCACCAACAGCGAGGAGTACCTGCACGACTTCAGCGATATCAGCCTGCAGGAGTTCTACGACCTCGCGGCCGAGATGGTGCCCGAAGATCGCCTAGGGGAATTGCTCGGCTTGTACCCGCTGGAGAACTACGCAGACCCTGCGGCCGCCTACGCCGCGATGGTCACCGATCGCAACCTCACCAGCAGCATGCGCACGGTGGCGCGCGGCTTCAGCACCCAGCGCTCGCCGGTCTACCGCTACCACTTTCGGCGCATGCTCAGCACGCCAGCGCGCAAGGCCGATGGCGCCTACCACGCCACCGAGCTGCTCTATCTCTTCCAGCACATGGAGGGGCGTGAGTTCGAGGCGGATACGGACGACCGGGCGGTGGAGCAGCTGCTGCGTGAGCTGTGGACCCGCTTCGCGTCTACGGGCGACCCCAACGTGGTCGGGTTACCGGCCTGGCCGCCCTACGAGGTCGATACGGACCCCTACCTGCTGCTGGACGTGGTGCCGAGCGCGCAGGAGGCCCTGGAGCCCCTGCGCAGCGACTTCTGGGACAGCATCAAGCTGGGTGATCTGTAGCCGCCTGGCTTAGCGGGCCGGATCCTCGACGATCAGGTCCACGTGATCCTGCTGCTCTAGGGCGCCTTGGAAGGTGCCGACGCGGGCGATGATGCGATGGCGCCCGCGCTCCGTGTTCACCCCGGTGGGGAGGACGAAGTCGAAGGAGAAGCTGCCGCCGGGCGGCAGGGCGATCTCTCGCGGCGCCCGCACCATGGAGACGGCGCCCGAGGGGCTCACGCGGAAGACCCACAGCTCCTGCGTCTGCGATTCGGGGGCGTGGTTGCGGTAGGTCACTTCCAGGGTGACCGCCTCGCCCGCCTGCAGCGTGCGCTGCTCCTCACCGCTGAAGGTGGCGGTGTAGGTGGGCTCCACGAACTGAAGCTCCGCGTTCAAGGGCGTGCTGAGCAACTCGTGCTCGATGCCACTTGGGAACTTCGCCTTGAGCACGTCCGCCACCGTCTGATCGGCGGTGCCGAAGTGGGCCACCAGCGTGTTGCGGCCCGCATAGCCTGAGCCACCGTCGATTTCCCGCATCTGGCGGAAGCCGTCGTCGGTGGTGAGTTCGATGCGCGTGCCGATGGCGTCGCGGTTGCTGATCGTGCCCTGGGCGCGCACCTTGACCCAGTTGTTGACCCCCTCCTTGGGGTCCAGATCGTTGCGGTAGAGGGTGTTGGTGCCCTCGAAGTTCGAGATCAGCATGTCCATGTCGCCGTCATTGTCGTAGTCGGCGAAGGAAGAGCCGCGATAGAGCTTCTCGGCGGTCACCCCGACTTCCGCGTGCACTTCCGGGAAGCGATCCGGGTGGGTGTTCATGTACACGTACACGGGGTTTTCGTGCTGGTAGTCCTCGGCGCCGAAGGTCACGGGGAACTTGTCGAGGGGCACGCCGCCGCTCACCACGATCAGGTCTTCCCAGCCGTCGAGATCGAGGTCGTAGAAGCCGGTGCCCCAACCCACCAGACCGCGGGCGCCGAAGATTTCCTTGTCGTTGGCATCCACGCCCAGGAAGCGCGCCTGGTTGACGAAGATGTGGTCGATCGGGTTGCCGACGGCGAGGTCGTTGGAGCCGATGTCCGTGGAGTAGTAGTCGAAGGCGCCGTCGTGGTTGATGTCGGCGACGGCGATGCCCATGCCCGCTTGACTGTAGTTGTAGGCGAATTCGTCGCTCACGTCGGAGAAGGTCCAACTCTCCGTGCCCGGGCCATCGTTGCGAAAGAGTCTGTTCGGTACGTCGGTGCCGTCGGCGTTGCCGAAGTCGTTCACCACCAGCAGGTCCGCATCACCGTCGTTGTCGAAGTCGCTGAAGGTGGCAGCGAGGGCGCAGCCGGCGTTGCGTCGGTTGCCGGAGAGGGCGACGCCGGTGATGCCGCCGACGTCCGTGAAGGTGCCGTCGCCGTTGTTCTGCCACAGGTAGTCCGCCGTGCAGGTGACCGGTAGGTAGCCGTTTTCCGGGGTTTCCGGCGGGATGACGTGGTTGCCGACGAAGACGTCGAGGAAGCTGTCGCCGTTGTAGTCGCCGAAGGTGATGACGCCGGTGGTGCGCGCGCCATCGTCGCCGAGGCCGGCGGCGTCGGTCACATCCACGAAGCGCACCACGCCGGTCTGCGCGAAGCGGTTTTCGTACAGGCGGTTCTGCAGCTTGTTGCCGACGAAGATGTCCTGGTCGCCGTCGTTGTCGATATCGGCGGCACCCACGGCGAAGGCGACGCCCTCGCAGTCGCTGGCGCCGGCGGCATCGGGGTATTCGATGAAGCGGCCGTTGTCCAGGTTCAGGTAGAGACGATTGCAGCCTTGCATCTGCGTGGCGTAGAGATCGTCGTCGCCGTCACCGTCGACGTCCACCCAGGCGGCGCCGGCGCCGATGGGCACCTGCGTGTCACCGATCTGTTCGAACTCGACACCGCTCGACGCGGTCACGTCCGAGAACGCGAGCTGAGCCTGGGCCGCGCCAGCGGCGAGCCCGAGCAGGGAGGTCAGGGTGAGGGTGGTACCTAGTTTTGACATAAGCCGTCCTTAGCCGGGCGCGCCGATTAGTTTTATTCGCTGAGCGCTTCGCGTGGGGGACACGAGCCGCTTCCAGCGGTCCCCCGATTTCTCGCCCGATCGTAACCACCTTAGCCCGTCATTTCACGGACCTCTGTTCGCCCGCGCGAGCGCAAGGTGCTTCGGCTACTTTCGATCGATCCTCGACGCCCGCGCCGGCAGCTAGATCGAGTCTCACTCAGGTGTCGGATTTAGCGCCATTTTTTTGCCCCGGAGGTCGTGCTACGCTGATCGCGACGATGGTGCAGTCGAGTGAGATCGAGGCTCAGGGAAGGGTCCGCCGCTCGTGGGGAAAAGCTGCACCCAGGTGTCCCAGGGGCGCTTGCCGTCGGATAACTAGAACGAATATGGCAGCGCCTGATGCGCTCGAGAGCACTCAATCCAACAACGCTTCAAGGAGGATGCGGCCCATGGCCTTTTCCGCATTCGTAGGATCGCGCCGCCGGCCCATGGCCGGATGGTTCGCCAAGCTCGCCCTCGCGCTCGTGGCGATCGGCTCCACCCAACTCGCCCTCGCTCAATCCAGCTTTGTGAATTTCGAGTCCGGACAGGTGCGCCCCATGGCGCTGTCGCCCGAAGGGGCTCGTCTGTTCGTCGTCAACACGCCGGACAATCGCCTGGAGGTGTTCAACGTCACTCCGGCCGAGTTGATCCACGTCGCCAGCGTGCCCGTCGGCATGGAGCCGGTGGCGGTGGCGGTGCGCAGCGCCACCGAGGTGTGGGTGGTGAACCACCTGTCCGACTCGATAAGCATCGTCGACCTGTCGGCTGCGGACCGCATCCCCCGGGTGGTGGACACGCTGCTCGTGGGGGACGAGCCGCGCGATATCGTGTTCGCGGGCCCGAACGGTGACCGCGCGTTCATCACCACCGCCCACCGCGGCCAGCATTCGCCGTTTCCGTTCGATTCGCTGCTGAGCGAAGGGCGAACGGACGTGTGGGTCTTCGACGCCAATGATCGCAGCGCGCCGCTCACGGTGCTGCAGATGTTTGGCGACACCCCCCGTCCCCTGGCCGTGTCGCCCGACGGCAACACGGTGTACGCCGGCGTGTTCTACTCAGGCAACCGCACCAGCGTGCTCCATCGCGACTCGGTGCTTGGCGAGATCGGCGACCCCGACACCAACGTGGACGGTGTGCCTGCACCCATCGACATCGGCATGATCGTGCAAGCGGACGATCAGAACCGCTGGTTCGACGGCAACGGCATGGAGTGGACCCCGGCCGTGCGCATGAGCCTGCCGGACTACGACGTCTTCGTCATCGATGCGGCAGCCGAGACCCCGGTCGAGGTGGACCGCATCAGCGGGGTAGGCACCACGCTGTTCAACATGGCGGTGAGCCCCACCGGCGGTGAACTCTTCGTGAGTAACCTGGACGCGCGCAACATCGTGCGTTTCGAGGGTGTCGGTGACTTCGCGCCTTCCACCGTGCGTGGCCACTTCATCGAGAACCGCATCACCGTGGTGGATCTGGACAGCGGCAATGCCGTGATGCCCCGCCACCTCAACAAGCACATCGACTACGACCGCTTCCTCGGTACCCCCGAGGAGAACGACGCCAGCCTGGCCACGCCGCTGGAGATGGTGTTCAACCCCGCCGGCGACCAGCTTTACGTGGCCGCCTACGGATCTTCCAAGGTAGGTGTGTTCGACACCGGCGAGCTGATCGACGACAGTTTTACCCCGGACCCCGCTAGCCACATCGAGCTGAGCGGCGGCGGCCCGAGCGGCCTCGTCCTCGACAGCGATCGCGATCGCCTCTACGTGCTGACGCGCTTCAACAACAGCATCTCCGTCGTTGATCTCGACAGCCAGGCGGAGATCGACGTGGTGCCGATGTTCAGCCCGGAACCGCCGGTGGTCACGGACGGTCGGCGTTTCCTCTACGACGCGCGCTTCACCTCCTCCCGAGGCGACTCCTCCTGCGCCGGCTGCCACATCTTCGGCGATGTCGATCACCTCGCGTGGGATTTGGGTGATCCCGACGGCAGCGTGCTGGAGAACCTCAATCCGCTGTTCCTGGAACTGCCGCCAGGGTTCCCGCGCGACTTCCACCCGATGAAGGGGCCGATGACCACCCAGAGCTTCCGCGGCATGACCAACCATGGGCCCATGCACTGGCGCGGTGATCGCTCGGGCGCGAACGACCCGGAGATCGGCGACGCCTTCGATACGCAGGCCGCCTTCCGCGCCTTCAACGGTGCCTTCAAGGGGCTCATCGGACGCGAGGACGTGTTGTCGGACGAGGAGATGCAGGCCTTCGCCGAGTTCGCCCTCACGATCCACTACCCGCCTAACCCGGTGCGTAACCTCAACAACCAGCTCACGCCGGTGCAGCAGCGCGGCTTCGACGCCTACAACACGGTGCCGTCCGATCAGGATCAGACCTGCAACGCGTGCCACGTGGTCGACGTGGTGGCAGGGCGCTTCGGCACCAACGGCTTCACGGTGATTCGTCGCAACGCTGGGGTGGTCCGACAACCGCTGAAGATCCCGCACATCCGCAATATGTACACCAAGGTGGGCTTCTTTGGGCGCTCACGAGGCTTCGACGACGAGGGGCTGCCGGTGCTCGGCGACCAGGTCCGCGGCTTCGGCTTCACCCACGACGGGGCCTGGGACACGATGTTCAATTTCCTCCAGGACTTCACCCTGGAGAGCGATGTGCAGCGCCGCGAGGTGGTGGACTTCCTGATGGCGTCGGACGCGGAGATGCTGCCCGTGGTGGGCCAGCAGGTGACCCTGGCCCAGGGCAACATCCAGCAGGTGCGCGGGCAACTGGTGACCTTACTGCAGCAGTCCGGTGTGACCTCGCCGCGACCGGCCTGCGACCTGATCGTCAAGGGCATCTGGGGCGGTGCGCCGCGTGGTGCGGTGCGGCAGGCGAACGGCCAGTTCCGCACCGACCGTGAGGGCGACTCTCCGCTCTCGATTCGTGCGCTACTGCAGATCAGCCAGCGGCCGGGCCAATCGCTTACGTTCACTTGCGTGCCCCCGGGAAGCGGCGAGCGCATGGGGATCGATCGTAATGAAGATGGCGTCCTGGACGGGGACGACATCGATTGATGCCAGCGAAATCATGCCGTCGGCGGCGAGGCCGTGCGGCGTGAGTCGGGCGACCGACCGATCGGTCGGTCGCCGCATCCGTGCGACACCCTTGACTTGGATTCAGGTGCACCGGATGCTCATGTCAGAATTCAAGAATTCGATCAACAACGAAAGCACACCGCCGGGTCCCGCGAGCCGTCGGTGTCCAGAATAAAAAACGCGGGTGACACGACTACTTCACAGAGGAAAAACAGCAATGGACCGCACTCAGGGATCATTCCGGGTATCGGGGGCCTACGCGCTTCGCGTAGCCGTCTCCGCTGCCACCCTAGCTCTCGCTGCCAGCGCGCACGCTGCGACGCCCAGCTTCGTCGACGCCACTGCCGGCGCCGGCGTCACCTGGAAATACGGCTTGGCAGAAGACACCGGAGGCGCGCGCATGCACGGCGGCGGCACGGTGGCTGACTTCAACGGCGACGGCTACCCCGACATCTTCGTCATCGGCGGTGGTCTGGATAACGACCGACTGTTCATCAACCAGGGCGACGGCACCTTCACGGAAGAAGCGGCTGCCTGGGGGCTCACCGACCTCTACCGCGGTGGCGGTGCAGCGGCCGGTGACTACGACAGCGATGGCGACATCGACCTGTTCGTGACCAGCATGGGCGACATGCCCGACGCCAAAGACGGTGAGCACAAGCTCTACCGCAACGATGGCGGCAGCTTTGTGAACGTGGCCGACGCGGCTGGTGTGGCCTTCAACCACACCTCCAACCGCACCGGCACCAACACGGCCTTCGACGGCTATAGCTCCACTTGGGCGGATTACGATCTCGATGGTGACCTAGACCTCTGGTTCGGCGGCTGGCACAGCAAGGGCAACCCGCACGACACCAACCAGACCACCCTCTACATGAACAACGGCGACGGCACCTTCACGGACGTTACCGCCACCGCTGGTGTGTTCGATGAGGGCGGTGCCAACGTGGGCCCGCGCGCCTTCGGCGGCATCTTCGCGGACATGAACGGCGACCGTTACCCGGAGCTGCTGATCGCCGGTGACTTCGGCGCGTCACGCTACTTCGTCAACAACCGCGACGGCACCTTCACCAACCTCAACATCTTCGGCTCGAACCGCGTGCACAACGGCATGGGCACGGCCGTCGGTGACTACAACCGTGACGGTCTGGTCGACTGGTTCATCACCGCCATCGATCCCTCGTACCTCGGCGCCGACAACGACGGCAACCGCATGTACGAGAACCGCGGCAACCACACCTTCTTCGAGCTGCCCTCCGCGGACGGCTTCGACGAGATCGGTATCCGCGACGGTGGTTGGGGCTGGGGCGCCACCATGAAGGATTTCGACCACGACGGTTGGGAAGACATCGCCCACACCAACGGTTGGATCATCTGGGGTGACTGCGGTGAGAGCCAGGGTCGCGAAGTGCCTCCGGGCAGCTGCGACGGCACCGGCACGGACCCGGTCACGGGCACCCAGTTCCACAACATCGAAACGCGCATGTTCAAGAACATGGGCGACGGCACCTTCACGGCCGTGCAGAACGACTGGAATCTCGACCACCGCCTGCAGGGCCGTGGCCTGTACCAGTTCGACTACGACAAGGACGGTGACCTCGACTTCGTGATCACGGCCAACACGATCGAGATCAACGAGACCGACTACCCCGGCGTGGATCCGGCGGACTACGCGGACATCATCGCCGACACCGGCCAGTTCCGCCTCTACCGCAACGATCTGATCACCGCCGAGAGCGGTACGCCCGCCGATGCCAACTGGCTGCACGTCTACCTCGACACCAGCGCGGTCAACCGCCTGGCGCCGGAAGGCGTGGGCGCTCTGGTCCGCGTGCGCGCTGGCGATGAGAACGGCAACGTTCGCCAGGTCTACATGGAGAAGGGCAGCAACTACCTCGGCCACGGCGAGACCATGGCGCACTTCGGTCTCGGCACCAACGAGTCCGTTCAGCAGGTGTGGGTCGAGTGGGCCAGCGGCTTCTCCACGTCGGTCTTCGGCGTCGACACCAACCAGGCCATCACCGTGGTGGCGGAAGAGCCGTACACCTCCGGCACCTGGATCCGCGGCCAGACCGTGGAGCTGGTGGTCGAAGGCATGCGTCCAGGCGAAACCGTCTACATGTTCGGCAGCCAGCAGGGTCTCTCCCCCGAGGGTCGCTGCTTCGCCGTCATGGGCGGGCTGTGCCTCGACATCGCCGGCGGCCAGCTGGTGGGCGTGGCCACGGCGAACAACGCCGGCACCGCTACCATCATCGCCAACGTGCCTGATGCCGATGTTCCCCCGGGTGTGAGCGGCACGATGTTCACCCAGGGCTTGATTCGTCGCGGTCAGGAGGGTGTCGCATCCCTCAAGACCAACGTCGAAATCAAGGCGCTCATCAAGCAATAAGTAGACGCTGCTGACGCAGCCCTTGATGCGGTGTGCGGCTCACCCTCGCGTGAGTCGCACACCACGCAAAAGAACATCAAAAGCACACGCACGGAGTTCACGATGAACAAGAACGGACATGGAATCCTCGTCGCGGCGGTCGCGAGCGCAGTCTGGCTGACGCCAGGGCTTGCTGCCGCCCAGGCCTTCACCAACATCACCGCCTCGTCGGGCGTTGAAGTCGAAACCCTCGTCACCGCGCCGATCAGCATGGAAATGCCCATCGGCGTGGGCGCAGGCTGGATCGACGTCGACAACGACGGCGACGACGACCTCTACCTGGCTCTGAACGGCTGCAACAGCATGTGGCTGAACAACGGCTCGGGCCAGTTCGCGCCCGTGCCGGACGCCGCCGGCGCTGCCGCCTGCGACATCCTGAGTCACGGCGTCTCCAGCGCGGACTACGACAACGACGGCGACCAGGACATCCACGTCGCCAACTTCGGTCAGAACCGCCTGTTCAAGAACCTGCTGATCGAGACCGGTACGCTCTCCTTCGAGGACGTCACCGACACCGCTGGCCTCAGCGACATCGACGGCGCGGGCACGGTCGACATCTACAACACGGCCAGCACCGTCTGGGGCGACTACGACAACGACGGCTACCTCGACCTCTACGCGGGCAACCACGTGGCGGGTGTCGGTATCCCGCCGAATCCGGGCGATGAGACGGAGATCGATCCGGGCCCCGGCCCCCAGTGCTTCAACGACTACCTCTGGCACAACAACGGCGACGGCACCTTCACCAACGTCGCGGGCGCGACGGGCATCGATCGTGGTGTCTCCGAGCGTGCCGGGTGTGAGCTGGCAGCCACCTGGTCCGACTACGACAACGATGGCGACATCGACCTCATGGTCGTGAACGACTTCGGTGCCGTACGCACGGCGCCGAACCGCCTGTTCCGCAACGATGGCGCGGACGGCAACGGCGGGTGGATCTTCACCGACGTCAGCGCCCCCTCGGGCTTCGACTACGCACAGGCCGGCATGGGCATCGCCATCGGCGACTACAACCGTGACGGTTTCTTCGACTACTACATGTCGGACGTGGGCGAGAACGAGTTCGGTGTAGCCAACGGTGACGGCACCTTCACCGAGAAGGCCGGTGACCTCAATATCCAGTCGGCGGACGTCGGTATCTACCGCGGCCTCGGCATGGTGAGCTGGGGCAACGCCTTCTTCGACTTCGACGGTGACAGCTGGGAAGACTTGCTGGTCTGTAACGGTGGTGTGCCGCCCTTCGCCGAGACCGGCAAGTGGCAGGACTTCTTCGAGGACGGCGATGTCTGCCTGCCTAGCACCGATCCTAGCTGCAACGCGGATCCTGAGACCGGCACCGGCCACATCCACCTGAACCCCTGCTACTTCTACCGCAACCGCGGCGTCAACTTCGGCGACGCAGCGTTCCTGGAAGTGCACGAGCCGGCGGGCATGAGCAGCACCGGTTACTACCGCAGTGTGGCCATCTCCGACATCGACGATGACGGTGACGTGGACGCCTACCTCGGCAACCTGCACGGCTACAACGCTCTCTACCGCAACAACTACATGAACGCCAACGGCAACAACTGGCTGAAGGTGAAGACCGTAGGCACGCTCGGCAACCGCGACGGCATCGGCTCGCGCGTGGAAGCCAAGGCGGGCGGTGTGACCTTGATGCGCGAAATCTCGGGCGGTGCGAGCTTCATGTCCACGCACTCCATGAAGGCCCACTTCGGTCTGGCCGGCGCTAACTTCGTCGACCTCACCGTGCGTTTCCCGAGTGGCGTGACGCAGGAGCAGCTGTTCCTCGACACCAACCAGACCGTCACCGTGACCGAGCCGCAGATGACGGCGACGTTCCCGGCGGACACTCGCCTGGTGACCGAGGGTGGGGTTGTGGCCTACAACGTTGCGATCACCAACCACAGCGATGAGGAGCTCACCCGCGAGCTCTGGTTCGTGGAGGTGACCCCGGATGCGGAAACCCTCGTGGGTAGCACCCGCTCCGTTACGTTGCCTGCCGGCGCCAGCATCAACGTGTTGGTGCGTCTGTCCGACGCTGCGGCGCCGGGCCTGACGCGTTACGGTGCCCGTCTCGGGGTGAACAGCTCCGTGACCCACCGTGACCACACGCGGGTGTTTGCGCAAGCGCCTGCCAACTAATCGGCGCTAACGCCGTCGCGAAAAGGCCCGGGACGCCTGTGTCCCGGGCCTTTTTCGTTACCGCCCCGAGGATTTCGGGGCTACACTGATTCCACGCAGGCAACACTACGGACGGAGCCTCTCGTGATAACAAGAAACCGAAGATCGCTCGCTATCCTCGCCACCGCTTCACTCGCGGGCGCTCTCGCGGCACCCGCCATCGCCCAGGTCTCGGATCCCACGCTGGTGGATATCGCCCTGGAGCTCGGCTTCCAGGACCGCCTGACCCACGGCCGCGGGCAGATCGCCGCGGACTTCGATGGCGATGGCTGGACGGACTTCTACATCAACAACACCTCGCGCGCGGACCTCGGCAACGATGAGAGCTTCATCATCTTCAACCGCGGTCCCGACGGTAACGGCGGCTTCATCTTCGAGCGCGGCCAAACGCTGGTGCAAGGTATCGCCACCTTCGGCAACGCCGCGGCCGACTACGACAACGACGGTGATCCGGACATCTTCCTCGCCGTAGGTGGACAGGAGACGGTCGGTCTCGACTACCTGTTCGAGAACGACGGCAACGGCAACTTCACCGACGTCTCCGAGGCCGCCGGCATTCGCGGCCCTAAGGACGCCGGTGGCGACTGGGTGCCGACCGCATCCCTGTCTGGCCACTGGGCGGACTACGATCGCGACGGTGATTCCGACCTGTTCGTGTTCTCCAAGGTGGTGCGCGACACCCTGCTCGAGCTGCCCGACGGCCTCGGCTACCGCGACTCCCTGTTCCGCAACAACGGCGATGGCACCTTCACCGATGTGTCGCAGGAGGCGAACATCGTCGGCGGCATCTCCACCAAGACCGGCGCCTGGGGTGACTACGACAACGATGGCTGGATCGACGTCTTCATCCCCGAGGAGGCCTACCGCCAGCTAGGCACGGAAGACAACTACCGCCTCATGCGCAACATGGGCGATGGCACCTTCCAGGAGATGCCCCTCGATGAGGACGCGCTCGGCGTTGGTGATCGCACCTGGGCCAGCGCTAACGCGGACTTCAACAACGACGGCCTGTTGGACATCTTCGTCTTCGCCCACTCGCGCCAGGGCAACACCAGCAAGCACGTGCTCCTGCTGAACCGGGGCAACTGGCAGTTCATCAACGCCACGGACGCGGCGGGCTTTGATCTACCGGCCAAAGTGATGGGCTGTCAGATCGGCGATCTGAACAACGATGGCTACGAGGACATCATCACCGCCAACGGCGGGCCCACGGGCGGCGAAGCGGATCGCCTCTACATGAACGAGTTCGCCGAGGCGGGCACGGTGCGCTTCCGCCTGGCCTCCTCGCTCTTCGATTACCCGGCGGTTGATGATCCGCAGTGCGTAGCGCCGACAGCGCCGACGCCGGAATTGGGGGCTGAGGGTGCCTTTGTCGCTAGTGATGACATGAGTGCTGCTGATCCCAGCGATCCAGGCGCCATGCCCGCCGAGGCCTATACGCGGGCCGGCGGCGACGCCTGCGATGCGGAATTCCCTTATCGCGGTCACGCCATCACTTTCACAGACTTCGATAAGGACGGAGATGTGGACCTGCCGATGATCAAGGGCGGTACGGAGATCATTCAGCCGCTGATCGAGAGCGGCGAGCCGAACCGGTTCTTCCGCAACGATGGCGGCAACGCCCTCGGGTGGTTGTTCGTGGAGTTGCACGGCGTGGTGAGCAGCGAGGATGCGATCGGTGCCCGCGTCGAGGTCACCACGCAGACCGCCGATGGTGGCGTGCGCAAGATCGTGCGCGTGATGCGAGGCGGCAGATGCTTCTCCGCCAGCGGCCCGCGTGAGCTGCACTTCGGCCTCGGCACGGACACGGCGGTGACCAGCCTGCGCGTGGACTGGCCGAGCGGCGTGCGCTCGATCCACACCGGGATCGGTGTTAACGAGCGTATTCGTATCGACGAGCCCGTGCAGGGATTCTCGGACTTCAACGAGGGCCTCGGCGGTTGGACGCCCGTGTCCGGTGATTGGCAGCTGATCGATCAGCAGTACCGCCAGCTCGACACCAATGGCCGGCACCTGTCGGTGACGGGGGGAGATCGGGCCAACTACACCCTGTCCGCCAAGGTGACCTATTTAGGGGGTGGACAGAAGCTCGGCCTGGCTGGGCGGGTGAGCGCGGATGGCAACACCTACTACACCGCCATCCTCGCCGGCGCCTCGGCGCGCCTGTTCAAGGTGGAGAACGGGGTGCTCACGGCGCTTGGGCCGCAGCTTCCGATCGACCCCATGACGCCGAACAAGTCTTACGTCGTAGGTCTGCGATTCCAAGGGAGTAGGATCCAGATGACGGTGAATGGCCGCTCGACCACCCCGTTTACCGACACCTCCATCGCGAGCGGTCGGTTCGGGTTGGCGACGGATGGGACCAGCGCCGCCTTCGACAACGTGACGGTGTACTGAGGAATCGGTCACCGAAAGGGCCTGCGGGAACGCGCTAGCCTTCCCGCAGGCAGCAATACCAACAATAAGACAATAAATAACAACAATACGGCTACCACTTCACTGGACTAGGGAAACGACAACCATGGAGATTGCACTGCAAGTCGCCTTGTTTATGGTGGTCTCGGTGCTCCTGAGCCTGGGCAACACGCTCGGGTACCACCGACTGCTGACACACCGGGCGTTCAAGACCCATCCTGCGATCCGCAATACGCTAACGCTGTTCTCAGCCTTGCACTCGGGATCGCCGGTCCTCTGGGTAGGGTTGCATCGGATCCACCACGCCTTCTCGGACGAGAAGGGCGATCCGCACAGCACCAACGATGGGTTCTGGTTTGCCCATTCGGGATGGTTGTTCCACACCAAGAACAAGTGGGCGAGTATCGCCCTGGCCCTGTCGGGCTTTGCCTTGCAGCTGCGCTATCTGCTGAACGACATTCAGCGCCTGCAGGGCAAGCTATCGCCCGAGTGGCAGAAGATGTGTCGGCGCGACCTCATGAAGGAACCCTTCATGCGCCTTCTCGACACGCCTTTGGTGATCCCCGCGCTGTTCGCGTTGCAGGTGACGGCTGCCTGGCTGATCGCCGGTTGGTGGGGCATCGCCTGGCTGTGGGCCATGCACGTCGTGCAGAACAACACGAGTTGGGTGATCAACTCCATCTGCCACTGGGACAGCTTCGGCGTCGCCGATCCGAAGTCCAAGGACCGTTCGCGAGACGTGGCGGCCCTGGGGCTCATCACCAACGGTGATTCCTTCCACAACAGTCACCACCTCTACCCGGCGAGTGCCAAGCATGCGATCCACGGCGGGGCGGATCTCTCCTGGGGGGTGGTGTGTGTGCTCGCACGTCTGGGGCTGGCAACGGACATCAAGTTGCCGAAGAACTACCCCTACCCTGAGTGGATGGAGCCGGGTCGTCACTACCAGGTGTTGACGCCGCCAGCAGCACCCGCCCAATCGACGGAGCAGGCCGCCTAGCGTCCTGCCCCGCGCTTCCGCGCCCTAGTGCGCGGAGGCGCTTGCGCCCGGGATCATCTCCTCGACCCGCTGCAGGAGATCGACGGCGGTGAACGGCTTGTACATGAAGCCGGCGCCGCTGCGTCGCACCCGCGCCCGCAGCTCCGGGTCCTTGTTCGCGGTGATGAACACCACCTTCGGATTGCCGAACTCGGCGATCCGGTCCGCCACCATGAAACCGTCCCCGGCAGGCACGCTGATGTCGAGCAGGGCCAGCGTCGGGCCGTGCTGACGGGCCAGGGTGGTGGCCTGGGCGGCGTCGAAGGCGCGATGCACCGTGTAGCCAGCGTGCTGCAGGCGCAGGGCCAGGGCTTTGTTCAGCTCCCGGCTGTCTTCGAGGATCAGGATCGTGCTCATCGTGCTCTCCTTACGTGTTGGGTTTGGCGGCGGGCAGCAGGAAGAAGAAGGTGGAGCCCTGTCCCACCTGGCTGCGCACTTCCAGTTCACTACCGTGCAAGCGCACGATTTCGCTGCTGATGGCGAGGCCCAGGCCGAGGCCGTCCGTGAGGGCGGCGGGGTCGTCCGTGGTGGCGGTGGCGGTGGCCTGGTACAGGCGGTCGAAGATCCGTTGTTGCTGGGCTGGGTCGATGCCACAGCCCGTATCCGAGACCGTGAACTCGATCCACCTCGCGTTGTGGGGATCGCGCTTGGCGCTCACCTTCACCACGCCCTCAGCAGCCGTGAACTTGAGGGCATTACCGATCAGGTTCGCTAGCACCTGACGTAGGCGCACAGGGTCGGCGTCCACCCTCAGGTCATCGCCCTCGTCGATCGCCAGGGATAGGGTCAGCTCCCGTTCTCGGGCCGCCCCTTCGTGGGCGCGCATCACATCGCGCAGGAAGGGGTAGACCCGAAGCGATTCACGTTGGATGCCGAGCTTGCCCGTCTGCATGCGAGCGGCGTCGAGGAGATCGTCGAGGAGGGCGGTGATCTGATCGCAGCCCTCCGTTGCCAGGCGCAGTAGATCGGTCTGCTCCTCGGTCACCGCGCCGGCCAGGCCATCGCCCACGAGCGATACGAACTCGCGCGTTGCAGCCAGCGGCGTGCGCAGTTCGTGGCAGACGTTTTGGTAGAAACGTCGCACCTCTTCGTTGCGCAGGGTGAGGTCGCGGTTGCGCTCGGCCAAGGCCTGCGTTTTGTCCGAGAGACTCACGCGCAGGACCATCTTCTCCGAAGCATTGATGATCGAGCGCCGCAGAGCGGCTTCGGTCAGCTGGTCCTTGGCCAGGTAATCGAGGGCGCCTGAGCGCATCGCTGAAGCGGCCACATCCACGCTGCCCTGGCCCGTGAGCATGATGAAGGCGGTGCTAGAGTGAGGCCAGCGGCGGTAGAAGCGCTCGAGTAGGTCCAGCCCGTTTCCGGGCGGTAGGCGGTAGTCCACCAGCGCGCAGTCGAAGTGGCGCGTCTCGAGCAGCTTCAGGCCCGCCTCGGCGGTCGCAGCCTCGTGCACGTCACACTGGAAGTCCTCCGCGTTGCGCAGGCAGCGCCGGATCATCGCCCGGTCCACGCGGTCATCGTCGATCACGATCACCTGCAAGCGGTGCTGCACCTGCATCGGGGCGGGCTTGGCGGTGGGCAGGGGGATCACGGTGGCGGGTTGCGTCATGGCATTCCTGCGAGGCAGCCTTTACGGTGAACTTAATCGGCAAATCGGGCGGGTACCTGATGGGGTCGGGTGCGGGTTTGCCAACGGTGTCACAGGGCTTGAGAGAGACAGGGGCGATTTCACCCGAGCTAGCGGCAGCGCTCGAGGCACGCGGTGCGTCCGTGTTGGAGATGTGTCGCGAGGCACTGCCCAGCGAGAGCGTGGTCTTCGTCGAGGTGGATGAGACCGTCAACCGCTTGACGGTACTGCAGGCGGTAGGCGTCACCGAGGCGCTCGACGATCACGCCCGGGCCAAGCTCGCCGAGCTCGTCTGTGCCTTAGGTGGTGGGGAAGCAGCCGCGGCCCAATCGACGCTCGAGATCGAGCCAACCCCTGCCGATGCTATGCCCGCCGGGCAGGCGCGAACGAGGCGGTTGCCCTGCTTGGCCGCCGCCGTGACCCTACCGGGGGCGAAGCACCCGAGTGCGCTGTGTTTTCTTCAGAATGACGCCCGCGAGTTCGATGCCCGCGAAGCGCGCCTGGCGCGGCGCTTGGCGGACCAGTTGACCCAGAGCTTGGCCGACTTCGCAGAGCTGTTTGCCCTGCGCGAGGAGGCGGTGCTCTTTCGGTTGTCGGAAGCGGCGGCGCGGATCGGTCACTGGACGCTGGATCTCGCCCACCAAACCCTGCACTGGTCCGATGAGATCTACCGCATCCACGGGGTCACGCCTGCGCAGTACGTGCCCGAGCTCACCTCGGCGATCGGGTTCTACCATCCGCAGGACATTCCCCTGGTGACGGCCAAGCTCGATGGCGTCGTCTCCACCGGGCAACCCGATGAGTTTCGCCTGCGCATCCTCACCCCCAGCGGGGAGCTGCGCCACGTCCACGCCACCCTGCGCGCCCAGGCGGATGTGCAACCCCCCGTCGACGTGGTGTTCGGCACCTTCAGCGACATCAGCGAGCAGGTGGCCGCGAGTCGCGAGCTGGAGTTGCAGTCCGAGCAACTGCAGCGGGTATTCAACACGGTGCCCGTGCGTCTTTGGATCAAGGACGCGCACAATCGCATCCTGTCCCTCAATCCTGCGGCGGCGGCGTTCTCGGGGATCACCCTCGACCAGCACGACTCGGGGGTGGCGGTGAGCGAGCTGTTCCCGGACTCAGCTGCCTCCCACCACGCGGCCGATCTCGCTGCCCTGCGCGACGGTCCTCGCCTCGGTCGTATCGAGCACTACCGCAAGGCCGATGGGACGAGCGGTTGGGTGCGTACGGACCGTGTGCCCTACGCGGACCCGCAGAGCGGCGAGCCGCGGATCCTGCTGTCCTCCATCGACGTCACCCTGGAGAAGCGCTACGAGGACGAGCTTCAGGCTCGCACGGAGGAGCTGCGGCGCGTGAATCAGGAACTGGAGGATTTCGTCTACGCTGCCTCCCACGATCTGCGTTCACCCCTTCGCGCGATCGCCCATCTCTCGGCATGGCTTGAGGAAGACCTCGGATCTGGCCTCCAGGAGGAGTCGCGAGAACATCTGACCCTCATGCGCGCGCGCGTGCGCCGTCTCGACCAGCTCCTGTCGGATCTGTTGGCCTACTCGCGTGCCGGGCGCACGCGGGCGAGGCTCGGAGAGGTCGATCTGCGCGAGATCGTCCACAACACCTTCGACCTGCTCGGCTTGCAGGGGCGTTTCACGCTCGAGACCTCGGGGCTGGACTTGCGCCTACGAACGGCGGTAGCGCCGCTCGAGCAGGCCCTGCGCAACCTGATCGACAATGCGGCCAAGCACCACGATCGGGAGCAGGGCCTGATCCGTGTGAGTGCGTCGCGCCGAGTAGGATTGATCGAGTTCGCCGTTGCCGACGACGGCCCGGGGATTGCGCAGGAGCATCATCAGCGGGTCTTCCGCGCCTTTCAGACCCTCCAATCGCGCGACGAGGTGGAGTCCAGCGGGATGGGACTCGCCATCCTGAAGAAGTTGGTCGAGTACGCCGGCGGCACCATCTCCCTCGATTCCAATCCCGCGTCAGGCTCGCGCGGTGCCACTTTTCGCTTCACGTGGCCGCTTCATTGGCCGTACTCGGGCGGCCATCCGCAGGCTGAGTAACCTCACCAGGGTAGACACCCTAGGGCGCGGATGTTGCATAAGGTCCACTTGGGGGTGAGAATCAAGTGCTTAAGGCATAGGTGAGGCAAGTGGCGTGCGCGTCTGGCTCGTGGACGACTCAGAGGCGGATCTGTACCTGATGCGCAGATCGGTGAGCCGCGCTTGCCCTACGGCGCAGATCAGCACCTTCAGCACCGTCGCCGAGGCTATCTCCAAGTGGCGTGAGCAGCCTCCCGATTGCTTGTTCTTGGACATCAATCTGGGCGTCGAGTCAGGCTTCGAGTTAGTTGACGCGATCGACGATGCACCGGAGCGCGCGCCGACAGTGAACATCGCCATCTCGGGCGTCGCACTCCCCGCCGATAGCAAAGAACGACTGCGCACGGCACGTGTGCCGTGGCAGGTGCGCGTGAAGCCGCTGCGTGAGGAACACGTTGCGACCGTCCTGGAGCAGGCAGGCTTTCTTCCTCAGGGGTAGTGGAATGGGCGACGACGAGACGGAATTGGAGACGGGATTGACGGCTGGAGAGAGCGAGCAGCCCGTCGCCTTCGGCACCAAGGAGCTGCCCACCCACGTGGTGGGGGTCGGCGCCTCCGCCGGTGGCCTCAACGCCTTGGAACGCCTATTCAGTTGCTTAGGCGACAACACGGGCATGGCCTTCGTGGTGATTCAGCACCTGTCCGCTGATTTCACCAGCATGATGCCGCAGATCCTCTCGCGCTTGACGCAGATGCCGATCAAGTCCGTCAGCGACACGGTGGAGATCGAGCGAGACACGGTGTATCTGCTCGTGCCGGGCAAGGAGATGATCGTCACCAACCGGAAGCTTCTGGCCACGGACCGGACCGCGGGCCTGAACCTCTCCATCGACGTGTTCTTCCGCTCGCTGGCGGAGGATCTCGGTGCCCGTGCGGTGGCCGTGGTGTTGTCCGGTACGGGCAGTGACGGCGCCGCGGGGCTGTTGGAAGTGCACCGAGCCGGCGGGCTCACGGTCGCCCAGACCCTGCGCTCGGCGGAGTTCGACGGGATGCCGAAGAGCGCCGTGGCCACCGGCAAGGTCGATATGGTGCTCGATCCGGAGCATATCCCAGCGGCCCTGACCGGCCATGCGAAGCGACTCAAGCTCAAGATCGCCGCCAGCGATCTGCCCGAGATTCAGCCGAGCGTGTTCGACACGGTGTTCGAGCAGCTGCAGATGCGCTTCGCGGTGAACTTCGCACACTACAAGCCGAACACGATCATCCGCCGCGTCGAGCGCCGGATGGCCTTGCGCCAGTCGAGCTCACTCACCGAATACGCACGCTTGCTCGCCTCGGAACCGGACGAGCTCGAGACCCTCTACCACGACCTGCTCATCGGCGTGACTCGGTTCTTCCGCGACACGGAGACCTGGAATTACATCGAGCGCGAGATCCTTCCCCCCATCGTCTCGGGCGGGCAACGCGAGGTGCGTGTGTGGAGTTCCGGGTGCGCAACAGGGGAGGAAGCCTACACGCTCGCCATCCTGTTGCACGAGGCGTGCGCTAAGCTCGATTCGCCACCGGACGTGAAGATCTTCGCCACCGATGTGCACCAACGCAGCCTCGATAGGGCGAGCTTTGGCGTGTACCCGGAGCGCTCCCTCGAGGGTCTCAGCCAAGAGCGTATCGACACGTGCTTCACCCGCCAGGCGGACGACTACGTGATCGCACCTCACCTGCGGCGCATGGTGGTGTTTGCGCGCCAGGACGTCACCATCGATCCTCCGTTCACCAAGTTAGATCTCGTGGTGTGCCGCAACCTGCTCATCTACTTGACGGTGGAGGCACAGCGCAAGGCGCTCAGCCTGTTCCACTTCGCCCTGAAGCGCGACGGGGTGATGCTGCTCGGCAGTAGCGAGGGCCTGGCGGAACTCGTGGATGACTTCAACGTGATCGATGCGCGGCGCAACGTGTTCCGCAAGGGCAGTGATCGCCATCTCGTGAGCCGTTTCCGCTTGCCCTCGGCGCAGCCGATGCTGCGCGAGACCAATGTCGCGCCCACAGGCCTGCCCACGCCAAGCCGCACTACGGGTGGTCGGCCGGTGAACCTGGTGCGTGCCTACGACGCGCTTATGGATGCCTACGTGCCGCCCGGGCTGCTGGTCACGGTCTCCGGCGAGGTCGCCCACACCTTCGGCGAAGCCTCTCGCTTCATGCGCCCGCCAAGCGGGGCGGTTACCCTCTACGCGTCTGAACTGGTGTTACCCGAGCTGCGCTTGCCGGTCATCTCGGCCTTGGCGCGCATGCAGAAGACCGACGAGTTAGTACGCTACGCCGGCATCCGCGTGGATGTTCCAACGGAAGGCCCTCAGGTGGTGCGCCTGACGGTGCGCCCGATGAAGCAGGTGCGCGCCTCCGAGTACGCCCTCATCACCTTCGAGCAGCCTGAAGCTGCGGGTAATGCGCTCGCCAAAGCGGAGGAGGAAGTGGCCGAGGAGATGGTCCTCACACCCTCGTCCCTGCAGGACGAACTGCAGAATACGCGCGAGCAGCTGCAGGCCACGGTGGAGGAGCTGGAGACCAGCAACGAGGAACTCCAGGCTACCAACGAGGAACTGATCGCCTCCAACGAGGAGCTGCAGAGCACGAACGAAGAGCTGCATTCGGTCAATGAGGAACTGAGCACGCTCAACCAGGAGCACGAGGGCAAAATCGTCGAGCTCGAGCGGGTTACCGAGGAGTCGGACAACCTTCTGCGCAGCATGGACATCTCCTCCGTATTCGTGGATTCGAAGCTGCGGATTCGCAAGTTCTCGCCTCACGCGGCTGATCAGTTTGGCCTGATGAAGCACGACATCAATCGCCAGATCACCCACTTCCGTTCACTCCTCGCGGACGAGCAGGTGTTGCGCGATCTCGCGGCTGTCAGCGCCACCGGCGAGCGTGTCGAGCGCGAGTTGCGCGATGCAACGGGGCGCTACTTTCTTATGCGCGCGTCGCCGTATCTGAAGACCAACGGTGAGCAGGACGGGGCGGTCCTGAGCTTCGTCGATGTGGAGCGGATCAAGCGAGGCAGTCAGCGCCTGAGCCGCGCCTTCACCGAACTGCAGGTGTTCACCTACGCCGTCTCGCACGACCTGGTGGGACCGTCACAGCGCGCCATGGAGTTCATGCGCATCGCGCGCGAGCGTGCTGATGAGGTGGGGGCGGACTCGCAGATCCTGGAGCACATCAACCAAGCCGATGAACAGGTGAACCTGGTGGTGAGCCAGGTGCAGGACCTGCTGACGCTGTCACGGGTGGAGACGGAAGGCGAAGCGTTGACGCCCGTGGCCCTGACGCAGACCACGCAGTCTGCGCTGAAAGACCTCGAGGATCAGGTGCAACAGGCTGGTGCCGAGGTGCTGATCACCGAGATGCCGAACGTACTGGCGGATGCGAAGCAGTTGCGCGTCGTGCTGTTCCACCTGCTTCTCAACGCCCTCGAGCATGGCGGCAGTGGCCGTGGCGAGGGTGCACTGCGCATCGAGGTGAGCGCCACTGAGATCAACGGCCGCGTCGTCGCCGAAGTGATGGATAACGGCGTCGGTATCGACGAGGCCTTGCGTCTGCGCGTCTTCGAGATGTTCTTCCGTGGCAAGGTGCCGCAGGGGGCGCCCCCGGGGGGTGTCGACGGCACCTCGAGCGCGGGTCGGGGCGTAGGCCTTGCGATCGTCAAGCGGGTGATCGATCGCCACGGCGGCGACGTGTGGGTGGAGTCGGAGCCCGGTAACTACACGCGCTTCAAGTTCTCGCTCAAACCTGCACCCATTTTGCCGCCGAGCGCCTAGGCGCTCGCTGGCCCACCCTCAGGCGGCGATCGCCGGGTGCGTGCGCGGAATGGAGAAGTAAAAGCCCTGGAACACGTCGCAGCCCGCATTCACCATCACCTTGAGTTGCTCTGAACTCTCCACGCCTTCGGCCACTACCTCTAGGCCGATTTCGCGCGCCAGGGAGACGATGGCCGTAGCGATGCGTCGATCCTCGTCCGACTCTTCGATCGCCCCCGTGAAGCTGCGATCCACCTTCAGGCGGGTGATGGGCAGGTTGCGCAGGCGGGTGAAGGACGAGTAGCCGGTGCCGAAGTCGTCGAGGGCGATGGAGACGCCGAGCTCCGTGAGTGCCGCCAAGGTGCGCTCGAGCTGGTGCTCGCTGAGCTCCATCGCCGACTCAGTGATTTCGAGTTCCAGGGCCGAGGCGGGGTGCCCCGTCTCTTCGAGAATGGCGCGCACGGACTCCGCGTAGCCGGCGCTCGCCAGCTCTCGCGGCGACACGTTCACCGCCATCCGCAGGTAGCGACCATGCTGGTCGGCCAGCAGCTTGTTGCGCAGGCATGACTCGCGCAGCACCCAGGAACCCAGTTCACGGATAAAGCCGGATTGCTCGGCGATCGGGATAAAGTGGTTGGGTGAGACGATGCCGTTGGTGGGGTGATGCCAGCGCACGAGGGCCTCGTGGGCGACCACCTCGCCGTCAGCGTTCACCTGAGGCTGGAAACGCAGGCGGAACTCGTTGCGTTCCAGGGCGACGTGCAGATCGCGCTCGAGATCGCTCAGGTGATCGGTGTGCTCCTGCGGATCGTGCAGATGGATCTGGTTGCCTCCGCGTTTCTTCGCGGCGTACATAGCTTGGTCCGCACGCTTCATCAGGTCGCGGTAGGAGCGCACGCTGCCGTTGAACATGCAGACACCGATGCTCGCCGCCGGCCGTACGCGATGACCCTCCAGGGAGACCGGTTGGTTGATCTCGGCCAGGATTTTGCGCGCCACGTTCTCGGCGTTCTCACTGTTGACGACGTCGGAGAGGATCACGGTGAACTCGTCGCCGCCCATGCGCGCGACCGTGTCATTGCTGCGTACGGTGCGCTTCAGGCAGCCGGATACGTGTTGCAGCAAGCTGTCGCCGACGTCGTGGCCGAGGGAGTCGTTGATCACCTTGAAGCGATCGACATCCATGAAGAGCATGGCGCTCACCGTATGGTGGCGAGCGGCATCCTGCATCGCGAGGTTCAGGCGGTCCACGAACAGGGAGCGGTTGGGCAGTCCCGTAAGCGTGTCGTGGTTGGCGAGGACGGCGAGCTCATCATGGGCATGGCGCAAGCGGGACTCCGCTTGCTTCAGGGCCGAGATGTCGATGATGGCCGAGTGGATAGCCCCCTGACCGACCTCGCCGAGGGCGATGGGCACGGAGCGCAGCAGCACGGGCACGCTCGTCTCATCGCTGGTACGCAAGCGCAGTTCCACTTCACATTCGCCGCTGCGGTCCGCCTGCTCGAGGTGGCGGGCCAGGGCGCCGCGGTATTCGCTATCGGCGAGGCGCACGGTGGCCATGCCCATGATCTGATGCGAGCGCAGACCCAGCATGGAGATGGCGCGTTGATTCGCGTTGACGATGATGCCGCTGGCGTTGGTCGTGATGTAGGCCACTGGCGAGGCGTCGAGCAGGTAGTGGTATTGCTCGGTGAGGGCGATCAGCTCATCACGTGCGCGGCAGACCTCCGCGTAGTCGCTGCGCAGATCGGGCGGCGGCGTGGACGCCTCAGGGTGGCTGAGGAGGGAGGCGTGAGTGTCGGAGGTCACGGGGTAGTTCGCGATGGTATCGACTTCGGAAGCTGACATTCTTCTGTTCTTACCTGGCTGCTCGCATACGCTTTTTGAAACGCCGTCCGTGTTCGCACTTGGTATGGATTTCCCTCCCACCACACGAGGCCAGATGTTATGTAGGGCGTGAGGGCTGATGGCGTGAAGCGGATCACAATTCCCGCGAGGTGTCACAAGCGTTTGCCTGTTCGGAAAAAACGTCGCCCTCATCACGCCGCTACACGTCGCGAAAAACCGAATGTTGCGAGCTCACCATCGGGAGATAACCCTACGTGGCGCCGTCGAGCGTTCGTTGACTCGTCAGGTGTTTCGCGAAAGGACGGAGGCTTCAGACCCATCGTCGATAGGTGCGCACCCTGCTATGCGGTTGATCCATCCGCCACGGCATCGCCGTAAGCCCGTGCCGCGGGGCCGGCGCTGATCCCGTGGCCGAAAATGCTGAGGGCCACCGCACTGATCACCGTGACGTAGATGATCTCCTCTCCGGGTAGGGTCATCTCCTCGAGGATCAACAACACGAACAGCACCGAGGCGAGGCCCCTTGGCCCGAACCAGCCGAGGAAGAGGACGGTGCTGGTCGAGAGGCCTGTGCCCAGGGTGGCGATGCCGACCGGTACGATCCGAACCACCGTTAGCGCTAGGACGGCCATGAGCACCACGGCGACGCTCAGGGCGCCCGCCCCCTCTGCAAGCATGGTGCTCCCGAAGGCGCCGAAGGTGAGCAGGGTCAGGATCTGTCCCTCGCCCTCGGCGAATTCGTAGAGGAAACGGCAGCGAAACTTGAGCGAGTTGCCGAAGCAGATGCCGGCGACGAACGCGGCGATAAAACCGTTCCCGCCGATCGATTCGGCAAAAGCGAAGGCGCCGAAGGCGAGGCCCAAGGCGATCATGCCCTCGGCGGTCTCGCTCATCCACTGATGCCGGTGCGATAAGGCCACCAGCCAACCCCCTGCGGCACCTACAGCGAGGCCAGCGATGGGTCCGAGGACGATCTGCTTCGCCGTAAACAGGGCGAAGCCCGCCTGGGCGGTCTCGGCGTGGGACCCGTGACCGTGCATCGTGCTGGCAAGGCCCGCGAAGACCAACACCAGCGGTAGCGCGATCCCGTCGTTCAGACCGCTCTCCACACTCAAGGCCTGGCGTACGCGCAGAGGCACCCGCTTGTCGCTGACCACCGCCTGCCCCAAGGCGGCATCCGTGGGGGCGAGGATCGCCGCCAGCAGCGCGGCCTCGAACCACTGCAAGGGCAGCACGAACCGGGCTGCGATCGTACCTAGCAATATCGTAAGTGGCATGCCGATCAGCAGCAGGCGTAGGGGCAGGGTCAACGACCGGCGTAGCTCGCGCAGGTTGATCGATGCCGCGTCGGAGAAGAGCACAAGAATGAGTGTCACTTCCGCCAGCAAGTGAATGGCGCCATGGGTGACGGGCATGTCGATGAGCCCGAGGGCGGCGGGGCCGATGGCGAAACCGAGCAGGGTGAAGAGCATCGGCCCGGTCAGGCTCGATCCTTCGATGCGGCGGGAAATCAGTCCGACGGCTGCCAGCGCGAGCATGACAACGAGCAGGGCGGTGTGACTCAAGGGATGCGACGCGAACGAATGCGCCGGAGCTGCCGACGTCAGGGCTGGCGATGATCACCCGCCGCCTGCGACGTTAGCACAGCGACCTGGCCACCGCTCAGCGCCTCCAGGAGCGGCATCGCGGCAGTGATGGCGTCGCCCCGGATGAAGTCGATCGGCAACGCCTTCAACGTCTCGATCGTCGACGAATCATCCACCCGTGAGGCGATCGATGATATGCCCAGGGCGCGGCTCATCTCGGCGATCGCTCGCACGCTACACCGGTAGAGAGGTTCGCTTCCGAGGCCCTGAATGAGCCGCTCTTCTATGTGTAGGAAGTCCACGGGCAAGTCGCGCAGGGGAGTCGGGTCGCCGATCGCATCGACCACCTGACCGAGTGCGAAGCGACAGCCGCGATCACCGAGGGCTTCGATGAAGCGCATAGTGCCCTCGTGGTCGGCTCGCGCCGCGTGCTCAGAGATCTCGAAGCACACCTGATTCGCCCGCACCTTGGGCTCGGCCAGCAACGCATGGGCGACGTCCAACAGCATCTGGTCATCGAGCTGGCTCGCCGTCAGGCGCAGGTAAAGCAAGTGGATGCCCGAGAACTCGATCGTGGGGCTTTGGAGGGCCTGGCGCAGCTGATCGAGTTGCCGACGATCGGTGGCCGCCGATCCGTGCGTCAGGTGGCCTTGCGTGTCCGTAGACGCACGTGACTCCACGAAGAGGTGAATTCCCTCGACGGTGGCGTCCATCGGGTGCAGCAGCGTTGCGCAGAGCTCGCGCTCGGGATCTGGTGCTGCCCAAGCATCGGCTGCCTCAGCAGCCTGTGGCCAAGCGTCGCGGTGAACCTGTACTTGGTTGCGCCCAGCTCGCTTCGCCGCGTAGCACGCATCGTCGGCGTGGCGCAGGGCGGTGGCAACGTCCGTCACGCTATTGCGGGCGATAGGTACCAGGCCGATACTCGCGCCGACGGAGAACGCGTTGTTGCCGCAGCGGAAACGGAACTCCCTCACGCTCTCGCGCAGGCGATCACTCAGGGCTAGCGCTTGCGGTGGCGTGCACGCTTCCAGGAGTACGCCGAACTCATCGCCGCCGAGGCGGGCCACCACATCACCGCGGCGCAGCTCGCCCTGCAGGCGGATGCTGAGCTGTCGCAGCAGGGCGTCGCCCGCCGCGTGCCCAGCGCTGTCGTTGACCTGCTTGAAGCGATCGAGGTCGATGTACAGCAGGGCGTGCTCGGCGGCACTCGCGTGGGCGGAAGCGATCGCCTCACGTAGGCGTCGCTCGAACTCGTAGCGATTGAAGAGGCCCGTCAGGGCGTCGTGGCGGGCCTGGAAGTTGATGCGCTGCTGCAGCTGGCGCTGCGCCGTGACGTCGTGAAACACCAGCACAGCGCCGGTGACGCGCCCGGCGGGATCGCACATCGGCGTCACCGTCTCCTCCACGATGAGCCGCCCGCCCCGGTGGTTGGCGAGCACGATCGCCGCGTTTCGCGTCACCCCCTCGGTGCCATGGCTGCGCACGTGCTGGCCAGGGGGAACATCTGTGCCCAGGGGCTTGGCGCGTTCCAGGCGGCGATAGATCTCGGCGGCGGGCTGCCCTACGGCATCCTCCAAGGAGACCCCGAGCAGGCGTTGCCCGGCGGGGTTCAGGTAGCGCACGCGGTCGTGGACGTCGGTGGAGAGCACGCCCTCACCGATACTGTTCAAGGTGGTGGTGAGCTGCTCGTTGACCCCCTGCAGTTCCTGGCGTGCACGCCGGGTGGCGGTGACGTCGAAGATCACGGCCACCGTGAGCATCCGGTTCTGGGCGTCCGGCGCCCGACGGGCGCTGAGCTCTCCGTCGAAGGTGCCACCCGCACGGCTCACGAAACGGTAGCGCACGTCATCCACCCGCCCGCTCTTCAGGAAGCGTGGACGCACGTGTTCATCGGCCTTGCGTCGCGAGCTCGGCGTCATGAATTCGCCGATGGAGCGCCCTTCGGCCTCCTCGCGGCGGCAGCCGAAGACCTCCAGCCAATGCTCGGTCACGCTCAGCAGCGTTCCGCTGTCATCGAGCAGCGCCATGATGACTGGTGCGTGGTGGTATAGGTGCTGGTGCAGTGAGGAGGCGAGGTCCGTTAGCGGTGGCGTGCGCTCACCATCGTCGCGATACCGGGCTGGGGGTTGCGACACGACCTAAGGCTCCAGGTAGAGGGCGCGCGGCCTTCCGCGGGATACGGTGCTTACAGATTGTCTGAACTGTAGGCGCACGGGCGGCGATTCTCCAGCGCCCTCTGGGCCAAAGGCGCCGTGAGCGGCAAAACTCTGTGCGTACAAGTTGATGCGCGCTCGCAGGCGCGGTGTCCGCGCGCACCGGTCCCGTGGGCTCAGGGCGTCGGTGCTGTCCGGGCGCGATCGGATCGCTCCGCTTGCGTCGATGAGAGCACCAGGATCCCGGCCTCGTAGCGTTCGTAGGCGATCGGCAGACCCGGCATAGCATCGGCAAAGGTGAGCACGAGGCGGACGCTGTCCTGGTCGACCTGGTAGCGCCAGGCCGCGAGCTCGCCGAAGGGCGTCTCGGCGGTGACGCGCGAGCGTTCGGTCTGCGCCGACGGGAAGCAGGCGTGGTCGCGGAGCTGGTCCCAGCTGGCATCGACGTTGGTGTCGGGCATCCGGTTCCGGAACTCCTCCTCGAGGGTGGATTCACGCATGGATACGCCCTCCGCACCGGCCTGCTCCACGACCATGCGGCGGCTGAAGGTGCCCGCGATGGGCGACTCCACCCGCATCACCACCTCCAGGCCCGCCACCATGGCGCGGCGAAGCTGAGCGACGGAGTAGGGCGGTTCGAGGTAGTCGACGGTGGCGTCGCGTGTATCGCAGGGCTCTGCAGCGGCCAGGGCTGGTGCCAAGGTGGTGGCGGCGGCCACCAGGGCCACTCGCAGGGCTGTTCCACGGCTGGCGTTATTCAATCGGACTTGCCTCCTGCAACGAACTCATCTCGGCGCTCATCCATCATCGGGGCGCGCCCTTCTTTGCGCCAAGCGAATATTGCCGCGATCGACCCAGCCAAGTGAAGCCACGCCGCGCGCCCTGTGGCACCGTGCGCTCGGGCTTTGAACCGAACCGCCCGAGGATGACTGAATGTCCGAGACCACCGAGACCGCGTCACGTCAGCGCCCGCGCCCGCTGGGGGCCCTGCGCGCACTGGTGCCCTTCGTCCTGCCCTATCGGCTGACGCTGCTGGCGGCATTCGGTGCGTTGATCGCGGCGTCGGCAGCCCTCCTGTCGTTGCCGCGCGCGGTACGCCACCTGGTGGATTCCGGCTTCGCCCAGGCCACCAGTGACAGCATCAACGGGCTGTTCCTCGGTGCCTTCGCCGTCGCCGCGGCCTACGGTGTCTTCGCCGCCCTTCGCTACTACTTGGTGATTCGCCTCGGCGAACGGGTGGTGGCCGATGTGCGCAAGGCAGTCTTCGACAAGGTGATTCGCCTCGACCCGGTGTTCTTCGAGAGCACTCGCGTCGGCGAGGTGCAGTCGCGCCTGACGAGCGATACCACCTTGATCGAGTCGGTCTCCGGGGCCGGTATATCGATCGTGCTTCGATCCACCCTCAATCTGGTGGCCGGGCTTACCTTGCTCGCGCTCACCAGCTTGCGCCTGGCGGGCTTGACCCTGCTCCTGTTCCCGGCCGTGCTGATTCCCCTCATGGTGCTCGGGCGTCGCGTGCGGTCGCGTTCTCGGGAGACTCAGGACCGCGTGGCGGACACGAGTGCGCTGGCCGGCGAGTCGCTGAACGCGATTCAGACGGTACAGGCCTTCACCCTCGAGTCCCTCCTCGGCGGGCGCTACAGCGAGGCGGTCGAGGCGGGCTACCGCGCAGCCCTGGGGCGCATTCGGGTGCGTGCACTGTTGATGATGTCGGTGGTGCTGGTGGTGTTCGGGGCGATCATCGCCGTGCTGTGGATCGGGGCACGCGACGTCCTGGACGGTACGATGAGCGCTGGCGAGCTGGGGCAGTTCCTGCTCTACGCCATGATCGTGGCGGGCTCGGCGGCCGCACTCTCCGAAACCTGGGGTGAGGTGCAGCGTGCAGCCGGGGCCATGGAGCGGCTGAGCGAGTTGCTGGCGGCTACGCCTCAGGTGGTCGCGCCACCTATGGGTTCCCTTAGTCTGCCTCCCGAGGCTCAAGGGCGCCTGCGCTTCGATGCGGTGAGCTTCAGCTATCCGTCACGACCGCAGCAACGCGCCTTGAGCGAATTCTCCCTCGCCGTCGATGCGGGCGAGCACGTGGCCTTCGTCGGTGCCTCGGGGGCGGGCAAGAGCACCACCTTCCAGCTCCTGCTGCGCTTCTACGATCCAACCTCCGGTCGCGTGCTGGTCGATGGCACGGACATCGTGAAGGTGAGTCCTTCGGCGGTGCGCGAGCGCTTCGGTCTGGTGCCCCAGGACACGGTGGTCTTCGGCACCAGCGCCCTCGAGAACATCCGCCTGGGGCGCCCGTCGGCGAGCGACGCCGAGGTGCGAGCCGCGGCCGAGGCGGCGGCGGCGGACAGCTTCATCCGCGAGTTGCCCGAAGGTTATGACACCTACCTCGGCGAGCGCGGCACCCGCCTCTCGGGCGGCCAGCGCCAGCGCATCGCCATCGCCCGAGCCCTGCTGCGCGATCCCCCCATTCTGCTCCTGGACGAGGCGACCAGTGCCCTGGATGCGCACAGCGAGCGCTTGGTCCAGGACGCCTTCACCCACCTGATGACCGAGCGCACCACGCTGGTCATCGCCCATCGCCTGGCCACCGTACTGCGCTGCGACCGAATCGTTTTCATGGCGCACGGACAGATCGTGGACATCGGCACCCACGCCCAGCTGGTGGCCCGCAACGAGGGCTACGCGCGCCTGGCCGCCCTGCAGTTCGCCGATGCTCAGGCAGCCGCCATCGACTGAGCGCTCATCGGCACCGCCATCGCACAGCAGCAAGACCCCGGGTATACTCGGCGCCGCACAAAAGATGCCGCAGCGGCAGGGCCGCCGTTCGGGCGTCAACATCCTAAAACCTCAACACCGGGTATCGCTCACCATGCATCACCCCACCGCCGGATTCCGTCTCCCTTTCGGCGACGCCGCGCTCCGTCCTTCCTGGACCCATCCCCACCGCGCGAACGCTCAGACCATCGCGCTGCTCGCCTCGATCTACTGCCTGGTGGGCGTGCTGCTCAGCGCGCCAGCGCTCGCCCAGGAGGCGGAGGACGAGGCGCCGCAGTACACGGCCCTGACCGTGCCGCTGCCGGCGGAGGGTGAGTCCATTCGGGACTTCCGGGTAGTGGTCGGCGGTGCCGAGGCTGCTGGCTTCGCCAGCCAATCCCGCGCGGAGCTGGAGTTGGCCGTGACGCCGATGCCGCTGGCCGAGATCGATGCCAGGTCCGATGCGGCGATCGCCTACCTAACGGGCGTCTCAACGGCCCTCGGCGATGTGCTGATTCGCTACCAGCGCGAGCAGGCGCGCGACCTGAACGCACCCAATCTGAATGAGTTGCGCCAACGCGCTGAGCTCATTTCCGCGTTCAAAAAGGACCTCATCGCTCGCACCAACATTCTCCTGGAGGCGGCCGAGGTCAAGGGCGCCGATAAGACCGAGGCGCATCGATACGTCGATGTGGTCGCTGACTTCCGGGTGCCGGATGCGGTGAACGGTAGCGAGCCGAGCGCCGACCAGCTGGCGCGTGACGCGGTGCGCCGGGTGCGTGAGGAGCCGCCGGTGCACGATCGTCCCGAACCGTGGACCGCGTCCATCGACGAGTTGAAGCTCGAGCTGCAGCCGCTGCAGCGAGATCAGATCGAAGAGCGCGTGGCCAAGTGGCTGAACATCTTGCAGCGGGAGGTGCGCGAGCGCATCCGCATGGACCTTGCTCTCAACAAGACCCAAGACTCGGCGCAGCAGGAGTCCTTGGCGAAGATGGTGAACGATCAGCAGGAGGTGATCACCGCCACCGTCGAGCGCCTGCAAACTGTGCTGGCCGTGTTGGCCAAGCGTGGCGGTGATGTGACCGAAGCCCAGCGCTACATCACCAACGCTACGGGCCAGCGCGTGGACTTCACCAACCCGTCGGTCTTCTACGCTCAGGCCAAAGCCTGGCTGCTCAGCCCGGGCGGCGGCTTGAAGCTCGGGATGAATGTGCTGAAGTTCCTGGGGATCCTGGTCGTGTTCTGGTTTATCTCCGGGGTCGTGGGCGCGGTGATCGCAGCGGCGTTGGGTCGACTTCCGCGCGCGTCCAACCTGCTGCACAAATTCCTCGTCGGCGGTAGTCGGCGGGTGGTCATGGCCATCGGCGTGCTGATGGCGATCTCCTCCGTGGGCATCAGCATCACGCCTCTGGCAGCCGCCATCGGTGCTGCCGGCTTGGTCATCGGTCTCGCCCTGCAAGGCACGCTCAGCAACTTCGCCAGCGGCATCCTGATCCTCATCTACCGCCCCTTCGATGTGGGTGATGTGATCAACGCGGGCGGTGTGTTCGGCAAGGTGGACGCGATGACCCTCGTGTCCACGCGCATCCTCACCTTCGACAACCAGGTGAACATGGTGCCGAATAATTCCATTTGGAACGGCGTGATCACCAATGCCACCGCCCTGGATACGCGCCGCGTCGACATGAAGTTCGGTATTGGCTATGGCGATGACATGGACCATGCCCAGCGCATCATCGAGGAGGTGGTCTCGGAGCATCCGATGGTGCTGAAGGACCCCGCACCGACTATCAAGATGAGTGAACTCGCTGACAGCTCGGTGAACTTCATCGTTCGCCCATGGGCCAAGACCAGCCAGTACTGGGACGTATTCTGGGACGTGACCAAGCGGGTGAAGGAGCGCTTCGATGCGGAGGGCATCAATATCCCGTTCCCGCAGCGCGATCTGCACTTGGCGGGTCCCATCGAGGTGGTGATGGGGGACGCCGGTCGCCCGTCCACGCCGCCGCCGGCAGCACCTTCGCCCACGCCCACAGGCCCTGTCCACGACGACAGCTCGCCCTCCACGGCCGAGCCTGGACCCGCGGACTAGCCCAAGGGCGCGCAGCCCTCGGCACGGATTGGGGTGGGGCGCCCGTCCGTGCCGAACGGTGATTTACTCATCGGACACCCAGCGCGTCAGGTGGGCCTTGGCGCCCATCGGCACCGGCTTGCTGGCGAACTCGTCGTACCAGGGCAGGGACTGGCTCCAGGTATACCCCATGCTCCAGGTGTAGCCCCGGCTCCAGGTGTACCCCTGACTCCAGGTGTAGCCTTGGCTCCACGTGTAGCCGCGGCTCCAGACGTACCCCTGGCTCCAGGTGTAGCCGAGAGGCCCTGGCGGCGACTGATCCCAACCGTAACCGGGCTCGCGGATGGCGCTGCCATCCTCCGGGGCGACCACGTAGAAATGACCGTCCTCGCGCTGATTGGCGGGGCCGCCGAAATGGCGGGTGCCAGCCAGGTCGGCCTCGACATCGAGGCGCTGGTTGGCGCAACCATCGCGGCGGGACCGGATTGCAGCGAACGCATCGATTAGGCCTGCTCCCTGTTGGAAGATGCTGTAGGCGGGAGTGCCAGCCTCGGAGATTGCGGCACGCGCCGAACTCATGAGTCGGCACTTCACATCATCCGGCGTCAGCTCCGGGCGCGCGTCCAGCATCAAAGCTACGACGCCGCTCACCACCGCGGCGGCTTGCGAAGTGCCCGACATCTGAAAGGTGTCGCTGCCCTCGCGGAACTGCTCGGGGTGCGTGTGCGGCAGCTGAGCGTCCCGCCCTAGCCACGCTGCCATGTGACCGCCCGGTGCGACCACCTCCGGTTTGACGAAGCCCTCGTAGGTGGGCCCGGCGGAGGAGAAGCTGGCGAGCCGATCGTCCCCTCCATCATGTGGGGTGTAGCTATCACTCATGGCGCCGACGGTGATCACGTAGGGCACGTTCGCCGGCACGCCGATGGTCATCGCGTCGGGACCCAGGTTGCCGGCCGCGGCCACCACCACGATGCCGTCGCGCCACGCGCGCATCACGGCGCGGTTGATCGGGTCGTTCCAGTACCAGGACAAGGGCGGCGCGGTGAAGGAGAGGTTCAGCACCCGGATGTCGTACTCCTCGCGGTGGGCGAGCACCCAATCGAGGGCGCGAACCACGTCGAAGTAGGTGGCGCTGCCGGTCTCATCGAAGGCGCGCAGGGAGAGCAGCTTGGCACGCGGGGCCACCCCCGTTGACGCAGGGTCGTCGCCGTCGATACCGGCCATCGCGATTTCGATCAGGTGAGATCCATGGCCGTGCGGATCGCCCTCGCTTCCGTCGTTGACGAAATCAACTTGCTTGAGAACACGGTCCGGCATGCGCTTCTCGTGCGCTTGGCCGATGCCCGTGTCGATCATCGCAATCGTGATATCGCCGAAGATGCCTGCCCGGTGCGCAGCGAGGGCGCCCGACACCCACGTATGAGCGGCTACCGCTGTCGCGCCAGCGCCTTGGGGAGGTGCCGAGGTGGAGAGTTCGCCATCGGCGGGAAACAACGCGAGGCCTGCGGCGCGCAGGGTCGCCTGTTGTTGCCGCGTCAACCTTGCCGCCACCGTGTCCAGCGCAGAAGGGGTGAACACGCGTTCGCCACCACAGGCGTCGATGGCCGATACTACCTCGGCCGTGGCGCGCGTGCCGATCGGGCTGACGAACCACAGGGAACCGTCCTGGGAGGCGCCGAGCGCGGTCGTTGCGATCGCAAGGCCAAGCGAGAAGAAGGTAGTCAGGCCTAAGCGCCTCATGCATCGAGCCATCCGTCGCCCCGGTCAGGTCATTGAAACAGGGGATCGAGTGTAGGAAGAAGGTGAGCCTGTGGCTGTTACTCGGGCCACTACGTGACACGCCCTCGGTGTGATCGGTCCTGCAATAACCGCCGGTCAACTCGTAGGCCGGCTCGGCGAATCTAACTGCCGCGGGCGCGCGAAGCGCTGGGGATGGAACGTGACGATGCAATTCCCCAGGTGGTCTGGTTCAAACGTGATCTGAGGATTCACGATCACCGCCCGCTGGCCGATTCGGTGCGTGCGGGCGGCCCGGTACTGCCCCTCTACGTCCGCGAGCCCGCCCAATGGCGTCAACCTGATCGTTCCCCACGCCATATCGCCGTCACGGCCCAAGCCCTAGTCGACCTGGATGCACAGCTGCGCAAGCTCGGTGCGCGCTTGGTGGTGTTTCCCGGCGAGACTCTGGCAGCGCTCGAGCGCCTGCGTGAGCACTACGGCGTGTTCGCCCTGTGGGCGCATGAGGAGACGGGCAACGGCTGGACCTTTCAGCGCGACCTGGACGTCATCGATTGGTGCCGTGAGCACGGCATCCGCTTTCGGGAGCACGCGCAGTTCGGGGTCACTCGGGCCCTCAAGCAGCGCGATGGCTGGGCAGGGCGCTGGAATCGGCAGATGGCCGAGCCGCTGACGGCGCCGCCACGTCGTCTGCAACCGGCCCCAGTGCCGAGTGGGTTCGGCGGCGTGGAGCTCTTCACCGAGGGAGCGGACCCATTGCCCGAGCCGATGCAGACGGTGGGCCGAGCGTCCGCGGTGGGAGACCTCGAGACCTTCCTTCGCCATCGGGCCGAGGGCTACCGCAAGCACATGTCGAGCCCGCTCACGGCCGAGGACGGCGGCTCGCGCCTCAGCGTTCACCTGAGCCTCGGCACGCTCGCGATGCGCGAGGCGTGGCAAGCGACCTCCCATCGGCGGCGCCAACTGCTGGCGCGGCCGCCCGAGACCCGTGGCGCCCTCGCCGATGATCTGAAGGCCTTCGAAGGTCGCCTGCACTGGCACTGCCACTTCATTCAGAAGCTCGAAAGCTCGCCGGCCATCGAGTTTCGCAACATGGCGGCCAGCGCCGACGGCCTGCGCGAGGAAGAGGCGCCGCACGAGGTGCGCCTCGAGGCCTGGTGCGAGGGGCAGACCGGCTACCCCTACATCGACGCTTGTATGCGCTACCTGAACCACACCGGGTGGCTCAACTTTCGCGCTCGGGCGATGCTCATGTCCTTCGCTGCCTACGATCTGTGGTTGCACTGGCGCGAACCAGCCCTGCACCTGGCTCGGATGTTCCTGGACTACGAGCCCGGCATCCACTACTCCCAGGTGCAGATGCAATCGGGGACGACGGGAATCAACACCCTGCGTATCTACAACCCCGTGAAGCAGGGGCAGGACCACGACCCCGAGGGCACGTTCATCGGCCGCTGGGTGCCTGAACTCGCCGCGCTCCCAGGCCCGATCCGCCACACCCCCTGGAGCGCATCCCCGATCGAACTGGCCACCACCGGCCTGGTGCTCGGCCGCGACTACCCGCAGCGGATCGTCGATCATGCCGAGGCGGCGCGGGCCGCCCAAAGCGCGATCCGGGCCCGTCGCCGTCAGCCGGAGGCGCGCGCTGAGGCTTCGGGTATCCACCGGCGCCACGGGAGCCGCAAGCGGCGAAACTAGGGGGATGAGGGAGATGCCTGAATGGGGATTTGCGGTCCATGTGGTAGCATTTGCCTAATTCCCCGAATGTATTCGGATTTTTGCCTTGCCCCAACTCCACTTCTACGTGCCGGAAGACATTGCCGACGCCGTACGCCGGCGCGCACAGGCTCGCAACATGCCGCTTTCGCGCTATCTGGCCGAGATCGTGCGCCGTGAGGTGGCGGGCTGGCCGGAGGAGTTCGCGGGTACCCTCGGCGCCTGGCAAGGGGATGAGCCGCCGTTACCCGGGGGTGGGAGTTCGAAGCGGGATCGTAAGTGACGTCAGTGGCTCGGATCTCGCGACGACGCTCCTAGGCAGCGCATGTATCTCCTCGACCTGCGGATCTGCACTCAGTTGCTGAAGCACCCCACCGGGGCGGCCCGCCGGCGCCTGCTCTCCTGCAAACCCGAGGACATCCGCCTGTGCAGCATCGTGCAGGGTGAGTTGCTCTACGCCGCCCGCCGGGCGCGCAGCAGTGCCCTGGCCGAGGAAAACCTGCAGCTCCTGGCCACCTTCTTCGCGCCGCTCGAGTCGCTTGAGTACTGCGAGGCGTCAGCCGCCGAGTACGGCTTGATGCGGGCCGAAGTGGAGCGTCGCGGCTTGAGCCTGAACCCGGTGGAGGTCATGACCTGCGCGATCGCGCGGGTGAACGATGCCGCCCTCGTCACCTACGACGCCACCCAGACCTTCCAGCGGGTGCCCGGCGTGCGCTTCGAGGACTGGCGCCAGTACGAGGACGGCTAGTGCCCTGCCCGACTTCTTCAACGCACTAGTCGGACAGGGCACTAGGCCGGCACGCCGGCCGACCTAGCCGTCGATCTGCAGGCTCAGTGCAAGTCTACGGGGCACTGGAAGTCAGCAGGTTTCACCACCAGCAGGTCGGCGCTCAGCTCGCCGAACACCCGTTCCGCCGTGCTGCCGAGGAACAAGCGCTTCAGGGCGCCGCGGGCGATAGCGCCCATCACCACCAGATCGATCGAGTGGTCTTCGATGCGGGCGATCAGCGAGTCCGCCGGTGGGCCCACTTCCAGCACGACTTCGTCCGCCGTGCACTCGCGGTTGGCGAGGAGCGCGTCCAGTGCCTCGCGGTGAGCGTTTTCGATAGCTGCTGCGTCTTGCTCGATCGGCAGATCCAGGGGAATGCCCCCTGCTTCCACCGGGATACGATTGATCGCCGGCTGGAAGGCGTGGAAGACGCTGAGCTCGCCCTTGATGGCATCGCGCAGGAGCTTCGCGTGATCGACGATGCGATGGTCGAGGGCGGCGGGCTTGTCACGTTCGTGCATCGGATCCACGGCCGCCAGAATCCGCGGCGGGTTGTGCCAGCGCCCACTCTTGAGCATGAGCAAGGCCTTCGGGCATTCGCGGACGAGGTGCCAATCGGTGTTGGTGAACATCGATTTGCCCCAGCGCGGGTGATGGTGAATGTCCTTGATGACCAGATCTGCATCCAGCTTCATGGCCTGGCGCAGGATGCCGTCGTGCCAGGGATGGTCCCACTCGAGGTGGGCTTGCACCTGAGCGATGCCATCGGTGTCGAGCTTGCTGATGCAGTCGGCGAGCCATTCGCGCCAGGTCTGCATGAAGGTCTCGCGTGCCTCGGCCATGGCAGCGGACTTACCGTGAAGCTGGTTATTGTATTGAACGAGGCCGAAGTGCAACTCAGCCCCCATCTCCCGCGCCAGGGTAATGCCTGTATTCATGGCGGGTTGGGCCTTGTTGGTCGGGGCGGAGTACGGGTCGAGTACCACGAGTATGCGATTGATCGCTTCCATGGGCGGTTCCTCCTGCTGATTCCCACCCAGTATCTGGGACGCGCGAGGGGGCAGCAATCGTGGAATGCCGTATTGAACTCGCCCTGGCGAGCTGTCTACACGGTGTTTGCCTAGCTGGCCTGCACCTGGGGCTGATCGGTCAGCAGCTCCGCGATGGCCGCGCCCCTGACGGGGTGGGAGATGAGGAAGCCCTGGATCGTGTCGCAGCCGTGGGCCGCGAGCCATTCGCGCTGGGCCTCGGTCTCCACCCCTTCGCCCACCACCTCCAGTCCGAGCTGTTGGCCTAGGGAGATGATGGCGCTGACGATCGCCTGATCGCCCGTCTGCGTGGGCAGGCCGTCGACGAAGGAGCGGTCGACCTTTAGGGCGTCCAAGGGCAGGCGCCGCAGGTTTTGCAGGCTCGAGTAGCCGGTGCCGAAGTCGTCGACGGCAACTCGCAGCCCACGGGCCCGCAGGTCGGCGAGATCGGAGATCGCACTATCGCTGATGCTCATCAGCGCGTGCTCGGTCAGATCCAGCTCGAGCCGTTGAAGCAGTCCCTTCGGCTCGCTCACGTAGGAGAGTACCTCGCAGAACTTTCCGCGGTTGAACTGGATAACGCTGGTGTTGACCGTGACGCGCGGTACGTCCACCCCTGTGGTGGCCCACTCATCGAGCTGGCGAAGCACCTCGGCGAGCACCCACTCACCGTCGATGATCAGGCCAGAACTCTCTGCGACCGGCAGAAAGTCGACAGGAGCCATCTGCGTCTTGCCCTCGCGCTCCCAGCGGATGAGCGCCTCCACGCCCACGCATCGACCGCTCGACAGGGCGATCTTCGGTTGATAGGCGAGGGAGAACTCGTTGGCGCGTAGGGCCACCCGTAGGCGGCCTTCGAGCGTCAGGCGGCGCAGGGCGCGTTCGCCGAGTTCTTCCGAGAAGAACTCGAATCGATTTCGGCCCAGCGACTTCGCGTGATACATCGCCGTGTCGGCGCAGCGCAGGAGCGTCTCGACGTCCTGTCCGTCGCGCGGGTAGAGAGCGATGCCGATGCTCGGCGTGACTCGCATGTCGTGACCGTCCACCACGATGGGGCGGTTGAGCACGTTGACGATGCGTGCGGCAACACCTGCTGCGTCCTGGCCTTCGGGGAGTTGGGTGAGCAGGACGACGAACTCGTCACCGCCCATGCGGGCCACTTCGTCCAGTCGGTCGCCCTCGTCAGCGCACGCCTGCGGGGCGCTCGTCGAGCTATGGCCGATGGCATCGCTCTCGCGCACCACCGCTGCCAGGCGATCGGCCACCTGGCGTAGCAGCAGGTCACCGAAGGTGTGGCCGAGCGTGTCGTTGATGCGCTTGAATTCGTCCAGATCGATGAACAGCACGGCCAGGCTGCTCTCGTTGACCGTGGCCCGGTCGAGGGCGCGACCTAGCTGCTCGCGGAAGTGTCGGCGGTTGGGGAGGCCCGTCACGTCGTCGTAGTAGGCGAGACGTCGGATCTCCTGCTCCTGGGCGCGTCGGGCGCTGACGTCCTGCAGGGTGCCGCGCAGACGCACGGCTGCACCGCCCGTACGCACAGGCACGATGTGTTGGGCCAGCCAGACATCGCCCGTGGCCAGCTGGAACTCGCACTCCATCGCCGTGCTGCGCTCCGCCACGGCGCGCAGGGTGCGGGCGCAACGCTCGCGGTCGTTCGGATGGATGCGACGCAGGAGATCCTGCTGGGTGAAACGCTCGTCCTGGCGCTGGCCCAGGCGCAGTAGCTGGCGTGCCTGGGTGGACAGGCGCAGCTCGCCGCTGGCCGGATCCAGGGCCCATTCCCCCACCCGAGCTACCCGTTGCATCATCAACAGTCGGTCGCGATATTGGTGGAGTTCGGCCAACTGCGCCTGCGCGACTCGCAGCCGTTGAATGCGCAGGGCGAGGGCGTCCCAGGCGTATGGGGCCAGGGCGAAGTCCGCTGCACCGGCGGCCATGGCAGCGTGGGCCGTGGCCAGGTCGCCCGCGAGGGCGATCCAGGGAGTACTGGTGAGCTCCTTGGCGGCGTCGGCGGGGATCGCCTGCACGAGCGCATGGTCGCCTAGCAGCACGTCGACCGACCCCTCGCGCAAGCGATGCTCGAGTTCTTCGCGCACCATCACGCACTGCAGATCGAGCGCTTGATCGCCGAGCTGGTTGGCGAGGGCCGTCGACGCATCGTTCCAGGCGGAGGCATCCACGTGAGCGAGCACCACCCGCAAGGGGCGACGGGGTTCATCGGCGGAGGTATCAGCGACCACGGGCGAGGGCGCCGAGGGCGCCATCACCACCGCGTCGCGTCCGCCAGGGCGTGCCTCGACGGTTGGGGGCGGTGTCAGGTGCGCGAGGCAACGGTGCAGTGCGTCCACGCGCAGGGGCTTTCGCAGCTGCGCATCAGCCGCCTGCTTGAGTTGTTCCGCCTGGGGCCGGCAGTGTGCCGTGCCGCACATGGCGACCACGTAGACCGGACGTCCGAGGGCCGCGCTCACCTGACGGATCGCGGCGACGCTGCTGGCGCCCGCGATGTCGGGCACGAGGCTATCGATGAGCACGGCGTGGAAGTGGCGATAGCGCGCGTATTCGAGCGCCAGGCGCATGTCGCCAGCGATGGTGGTTGAGCAGCCGAGCTTGCCTAGCAGCCGCTCGATCACCTGCTGCTGAGGGCGCAGATCCTCCACCACCAGCACCTTGAGCGAATCGAGGGAGGCTGACGGTGGGCGTTGGATCGAGCCCGGTCCTTGGGGAGGCGGTGAGAGCTTCACGGGATCCTCGTTGCGGCGGCTGCCACGCCGCGCGGCCGGAGGGTCTGGTACCGGGCGGTTGGCGTCATGTCTATTTTTGGGTCGGCAGTTCTCCTGTGAGCTTTAGCTCGGGTGCGTCATAAGCCCGGCGGTTCAGGTCGACGCGAGGCGAATCCCGGCCTGGGCGAGCGCGTAGAGCCCGACGAGCAGCAGCGCGATGGAGAACAGCTTGTCAAAGCGACGCAGGGAGGTTTTGGGTGTCATCGTCTTCTCGCTTGCATACCGACGGGTCGGTCTGTTTCGGGAGTCCAGTTACAAGGTGACAGGGACAGTTACGGGTAGCTGGCTAGTGTTGGATGCGCTGGGCGCGAAGGTGCACCAGCAGCGCGGTGATCGCTTGGCGAAACAGCGACTCGTCCATCGCGTTCTTCACCAGGCCGACGGCTCCCTGGGTGGTGGCCACGATCAACGTGGCCAGGCCTTTAGCGTCCGTCGACGGATCCATGGTGCCAAGGGTCTGGGCCCGCTCGAAGGCGTTCTCTAAAGCCTGCTGCCAGTGCCTGTAGATGGCGCTGACTCGCTCTCGAAAACCTTCATCGAGTGGCGACATTTCCTGCGCCAAGTTATTGATTGGGCAGCCGTGACGCATTTGCTCCGCGCACGCTGACTCGCACTGCTCGGCAAGCTGATCGATGACTGCGCCAAGGGGGTCGGGGGTCTGGCTCACGTCGTCCCAGCAGCGGGCGTGGCGTTCCGCAAGGTACTCATCGAGCACCGCGTAGCCGAGCGCCTGCTTGCTCGGAAAGTGGTGGTAGAGCGCCCCCTTGGAGATGCTGAGGCGCTTTAAGATGTTGGCCGTGGAGGCCGCTTGGTAGCCCACGCGGTACATCTCTTGCGCTGCGCCCTCGAGGATGCGCTCGCGAGTGTGCTCAGCTTGTTGGGGGCGGTCGCTCATGGTGACTTCCTTCAGGATGGGCGAAAGTCTACAGACCGACCGGTCGGTTTGCAAGCCTGGGCCGAGTGTCGTGGTGCGTAAGTTCGTCGAAGCAGTCGCACGGGGCTTTTTGTTCCTAGGCGCGGCGCGACGACGAGCGTGGCAGGCCCCACGGGAGGAGGAGCAACGTGCCTAGGGGCCAAAAGTACCCGCGAATGCTTCGACGAACTTGCGGGACACGACACTAGGCAGTCAGGTGGGCGGGCGGTTCCAATCCGTTCGCCAGGCAGGTCGCCGTGACGGTATTGGCGAGCAAGCACGCGATGGTCATCGGTCCCACGCCGCCAGGCACCGGCGTGATGGCGCCTGCCACCTGCGCCGCGGCAGCGTAGTCGACGTCACCGACGAGCTTGGTCTTGCCCTCGCCGCGTTCCGGTGCGGGCACGCGGTTGATACCGACATCGATTACCGTCGCGCCGGGCTTCACCCATTCGCCCTGTACCATCTCGGGGCGGCCCACGGCGGCGACCAGAATATCCGCCGAACGACAAACGTCGGCGATGTCACGGGTGCGCGAATGGGCGACGGTCACCGTGGCGTTGGCGCTTAGCAGCAGCTGCGCCATCGGCTTGCCCACGATATTCGACCGACCGACGATCACCGCGTTGGCACCAGACATGTCCCCTAGATGATCACGCAACATCAACAGGCAGCCGAGGGGCGTGCAGGGCACGAGGGATTGCATGCCGGTGGACAAGCGACCCACGTTCACCACGTGAAAGCCGTCGACGTCTTTGGCCGGGTCGATGGCGTTGAGCACGTCATCGGAGTTGATGTGATCGGGCAGGGGGAGCTGCACCAGAATGCCGTTGACCTGCGGATCGTTGTTGAGCTGATGCACGAGGGCGAGGAGCTCGTCGGCGGACACGCTGGCATCGAGGCGGTGTTCGATGGAGTGCATGCCCACCTCTACCGTCTGCTTGGCCTTGTTGGCCACGTACACCTGGCTCGCGGGATTCTCGCCGACGAGCACGACGGCCAACCCGGGTTGCAGCTGGTGCTGCTCCGAAAGCTTGCGCACTTCCGTCGCCACCTCACCGCGAATTTTGGCGGCGAATGCCTTGCCGTCGATGACCGTTGCGCTCATGCGTTTCCCCTCAGATGTCGTCGGTAGAGTTGTTGTGTCGTCAGGTCTAGCTCAAGCGCACAGAGTCTAACGACTCGCGGCCGCTGGCTGCGGCCGCGGTGGCTCAGGATCCCTTAGCAGGCCATAAGCAGCCGTGGCGTTACCGGACTTCGGTCACTCCAGCACGATGCGGATAGAATCTGCCGCCGCCTGCGCCCGCAGGCGCGATTCCGCGAGCGTGTCCGAGGCGGCGAGCACCACCCCCATGCGCCGTCGTCCGTGCACCTGGGGCTTGCCGAACAGGCGCAGGTGTACGTCGCACATGGCGAGGGCGTCTTCCAGACCTTCGAAGCGTGGTGCGTTCGAGTCGCCCTCGGCGAGCAAGGCGTAGGAGGCGCCCGGCCCCAGCTGGCGGATCACCGGAATCGGCAGACCTAAGATCGCTCGGGCGTGGAGGGCGAACTGGGAGAGATCTTGGGTCATCAACGTGACCAGGCCCGTGTCGTGGGGACGGGGGGAGACTTCGCTGAAGATCACCTCATCGCCCTGCAGGAAGAATTCGACCCCGAAGACGCCGAAGCCCGCGTCCGTACGATCCTCGCACAGGGCGGCGGTGATCTTGCCGGCCATCTCCTGGGCTCGCTCCAGGGCAGCTTTGCTCACCGAATGCGGTTGCCAGGATTCGCGGTAGTCACCGTCTTCCTGGCGGTGGCCGATCGGCGCGCAGTAGCTCGTGCGTACCTGGCCGTCGCGGCCTCGATGGCGCACCGTGAGCAGGGTGATCTCCGACTCGAAGCTCACCTGCCCCTCGACGATCACCCGCCCGCCGCCAGCGCGCCCGGCGGTTTGCGCATGCTCCCAGGCGTGCGCCACCTCCGATACGTTTCGCACCATGGACTGCCCCTTTCCCGAGGAGCTCATCACCGGCTTGATGAAGGCGGGCAAGCCGAGTGCCTCGACGGCCTCGGCACAGGCCTCGGCGCTGTCTGCGAAGCGGTAGGGCGAGGTGGGCAAGCGCAGCTCTTCGGCCGCGAGGCGCCGGATGCGTTCGCGGTTCATGGTGATGTGTGCGGCGCCGGCCACGGGCACCACGCGGTGGCCGCGGGCTTCGAGCGCCAACAAGGTGTCGGTGGCGATGGCCTCGATCTCCGGCACGATCAGGGCCGGGTGTTCCTGCTCGATCACGCGCTGGAGCGCCTCACCGTCGAGCATGTCGATCACGTGGCTACGGTGGGCCACCTGCATGGCGGGCGCGTTCTCGTAGCGATCCACACCGATCACTTCCACACCCAGCCGTTGCAGCTCGATGGCGACTTCCTTCCCGAGTTCGCCGCAACCGAGCAGGATCACACGCCGGGCGGAGTCGGTGAGGGGCGCGCCGAGGGACATCATCGTGAGGAGCCTCTTTTCGAATTGAACCGCGGGCGGGGTGCCCGCGTCGTGTGAGCTGCGTCACACCTTCGCTGTGGGGCGTTGCCCATAATCGGGTCGAGTATCGCTCCTAAGCCTCTGGCTGCGCCACCTCACGAGACGCCGCCAGAATCTGTGCGCGGTGCCCATCTCGCGGGGCGAACGGGTAGCCTAGCAGCGTCGAAGGCCTGCGCCGCAAGGGCCCTCCAGCTATCGGTGATCGATTGACTGAACCAACAGACCGCCTCCGTATCGTCTCCCCACCGGAAGACGATGGCACGATCGACCTCAGCGGCTCCTGGCGTCGCGATATCGGGGCGAGCGGGGCGGCCGGCGGTGGCGCGAGTGGCCCGGTCCCCCGGCGCGCAGCACAAGCGCCGAGCCTTCAGGTCTCGCCAGCGATGCACCACGCCCTGCTCACCGGGGCGATGCCTTCACCCGCCCTGCTGAGTGCGCTCGCGCATCCGCGCGCCGCGATCCAGGCCTCCTTGCTCACCGATGCCCTGCCCATCGGGCCGATTCGCCAAGCCTTGCGCGAGGCGTACTCGGCGGCGCGTGAGACGGATGACTCGCAAGGCGTCGTAGCCGCGCTGGAGGCTGCCGCCACGGTGGACGCCCGGCGCAGCGCGTTGGTCGAACGGCTGCTCGGCGACTTCTTCACCAACTACCCGGATCTTGAGCAGCGCATCGTTGCCATCGTGGAGGGCGGTGCCACGCGTGGCGACCCCGAGTACCGCGGGATCTTCGGCGACATCGACTTCACGGTGTTCACGGATAGCGCCTCGCCGCGCGAGCTGGCGCGGGTCAGCGAAGCCCTGGCGACGAGCTTCGCCTGGACGGGCTACCCCTTGAGCGCCAGCGGCTGCAACCGAACCCTCGATCTGCACGTGTTCGTTCAGCCCGCCAGCCGTCAGGGCGATGAGGACAAGCGGATCCTGCCCGCTGGCAGCCCCGTGCCCATCGGCACGCACAACCCGAGTCGCTTCGTCTGCGACGCCGGCCTGCGCTGGATCGTCAACCAGATGTACTACAGCGGCCGCCCCCTGCGCGGACTCGTCGAGCGCGCCTGTCATCCGCGGTCGATCCCACCGGAATCAGCGGTGACCTTCGCCAGCGACGTCACCTGCCACATGGGCTCCGCCCTGATGCGCGTGGCGCACGAGGAGCAGACCGGGGCGCGCCATGGCGACGGCGATAGGCTACGCGAGCGCCGCGTGCTGTCGGCGGCCCTCGAGGAGGCCAAGCACGTGTTGCGCCTGGTCGACGCCTGGCTCATCGCAACGCCCATGGGCAACGCCCTCTACCACGATCGCTTCGCCGGGCCTCGCCACGCCACCCGAGGCACCAGCTATCACGAGCGCATCGTGCGCGATGCCTTGCAGGTGATGCATGCGGGCAAGGGCGGGGGCGCGCTTCGCGAGGACGATCGCCAATTGCTGCTCGACCTCGTCGAGCTGAAGATGCGCAAGCAACACCTCACGCCATGGGACTACCTGGGCTACAGCGGCGCGGCGAACGACCGCGCCCGGGATCTCGCGTTGCAGATGCTCGATCTGGTACGACGCATCGGCGATGAGCTCGATCTGCTCAACCAGGGACGCTCACCGCAGGCCACGCGTTAGGACGAAGCCGGGCTAGTGGCGCAAGACGCTGCTGCCCACCAGTGCCATGCTGTCGGGGCTCGGTGTCTGGAGGGGGTCGCCGAGCGCCGCGATGGGGTTGCGCCGTTCCATCTGAGCAGCCGTCATGGGCATTCCGAAGCGGTAGCCTTGCATCTGATCGCAGCGATTCTCGACCGCGAACTCGTGCTGGGCGCGCGTCTGCACGCCCTGTGCTACCACCTTGACCCGCATGCTACGGCCAAGGCCGATGATCGCTCGCACGATCGAGCACGTGTAGGCATTGTCCAGGCCGCTCAGGTACATCCGATCGATCTTCAGACAGTCGATGGGTAGGTGGCGCAGGTAGGTCAGGGAGGTCATGGTCGTGCCCATGTCGTCGATGCAGATGCGAACGCCCATGGCTCTCAGGCTCTCGATCACCGCTTGCGTTCGGGTGGGATCGGCGATGAGCGCCCGTTCGCTGAGCTCGATCTCCAGGAGATCGGCAGGGCACTTGCTGGCGGTGAGGCATTCACCCACCAGGTGCTCGAGGGAGCCGGCGTTGATGCTGTCGCTGCCGATGTTGATCGCGATCGGGCAGTCGATGATGCCCGCCTCGTTCCAGCGTGCAGCCGCTTCGCAGGCTGTAGCGATGACGAATCGATCGAGCCTCGGCCCGAGGTTTCGACGGCGCACCATTCCTAAGAATTTTCCTGGGTGCTGGAGGCCGAGGCGCGGATGGCGCCAACGGACGAGAGCTTCGAAGCGTTTGACCCTCAGGGAGCCCGTCTCGACGATAGGCTGATAACGAAGTTGCAAGGCGCCGTTGCTGAGGCTTTCCTCAAACTCGCGCTGTAGCGCCGCCTCCGGTGAGGGCGGGCCGTTACCGCGAAACACCGAGTAGCTGTTACCGCCTTGGGATTTCGCCCGGTACATGGCCTGGTCCGAGTGGCGCAGCAGCGCCTCCGGGCTCGTGCCGTGATCGGGGTAGATGCTGACGCCGGTGCTGAGGCCAAAGTTGATGCGATCATCGCCGACGATCACGGGTCTGTCGGCGACGGTGCTCAGATTCTCCGCGATCACCCGGGCGTCGTCCTCGCGCTGCAGACCCTCCACGATGACGCAGAATTCATCACCGCCGATGCGGGCCACCAGATCATCGCGGCGTAGCTGGCGCGACAGGCGGGCGGCCACCTCGCGCAGGATGGTGTCGCCGATTTGATGGCCGTAGGCATCGTTGATGCCCTTGAAGCGATCGAGGTCCATGAAGAGCAACGCGAAGCGGCCGTTGTTGCGGGCGGCGCGGCCGACGGCCTGCTCGACACGCTCGTTGAAGGTGGCGCGGTTGGCCAGGCCCGTCAGCTCATCCAGGCTGGCCATGTTGTGCAGGCGCCGGGTGGTCCGCTTGCGTTCCATCGCGTGATGGATGGCGCGTCGCAGGTGTTCGGGGGGCTCACGGTGCTTGACAAGGAAGTCCTCGGCGCCGGCGCGCACTGCGGACAGGGCGTAGCTCTCATCCTGCTGGCTGCTAACGATAACGATCGGTACTAGAGGGTCGATCGAAACCAGGCTATGAAGTCCGTCAAGTCCGTTTGCGTCGGGAAGTGTCAAGTCCAGCAGGACGACGTCTACCTCGCGGGCTGTGAGGAGATCGCGCGCTTGCTTGAGCGTGCTGGCACGAGATAGCTCAGGCGCGGAGCCTAAAGCTTTCTTCAGGGCTCGGGTCGTCAGTTCTGCGTCGGTGTCGAGATCTTCGACGAGCAGTACTTTCATGACCGGGTGCTCCCAGGGAGTGCGGGAATGACATATTCCCATCTATCGCCGTGGGTCGCAGTCCGCGATCGCGGAACTGTGAGTCAGATCACGTTTATGCGTTGTAAGTGACGGAATTTTGGCGATTTAGCCGCCCAACGTGCTCCTGGAGGTCTTGCGCCGGCATCGGCGCACCGTAGCGATAGCCCTGTAGGTAGTCGCAACCACTCCCCCTTAGGAAGTGTTCCTGGGCGCGTGTTTCGATGCCTTCGGCGGTCACCGTCAGGTCCAAACAGTGGGCAAGGCGGATCATGGAGGTGACGATCGTGCGCGTCTTGTGGTTGTCGAGGTCGACGACGAAGCTACGATCGATCTTCAGGCCGCTGGCTGGCAGGCGGCGCAGGTAATTGAGAGCGGCATACTCCACGCCAAAGTCATCGATGGTCAGGGACATGCCGAGGGCGGAAGCGGCATTCATGGCTCGAATGGCGCTCTCCACATCCCCGATCAGCACGTTCTCGGTGAGTTCCAGGTCGATGAGGTGGGCGGGGCATTGGGCGCCACGGAGGGTGCGCATCAGGGGGCCTAAGGGGTCGGCGGTGCAGAAGTGCATGGCGGACAGGTTCACCGATACGCTGCTGGGCCCGTGGCGTGAGCGTGCCCAGGCGCTTACCTGCCGTGCGGCCAGGCCCAGGGCGATACGGTCGAGGGTCAGGATTTGCCCGGTGCGCTCGGCACTCGCGATGAAGGCCTCGGGACGCAGGATTCCGCGCTCGGCGTGGTTCCAGCGCAGGAGCGCCTCGGTGGCCACTACGGTGAGGTCGGCGGCCTCGACCACGGGTTGGTAGTAGACGATGAACTCGCTCTGGGCGATGCCCCGCGCGATGTCTCGCTCCGCATCACCGTCTGCGGGCACGGGGGCTGCGACGGCCGGGTGGCCCACGGTGGAAGGTGGGCGGACCACGGGGCTGGGGTTGGCGCGGCCGCCGAGGTCCAGGGCTGCACACGGCGAGGCCGTGGATGTAGACTCATTCATACGAGGGCGGCATTCCAGCGTCGTCCCTAGGAGGGTCACCGGGCCGCAATCCCTGCACGCCCGCGGAGTCGCCACCCCCGTGTGGCTATCCGATTCCTTCACCTGTCGTCGAGCCTACACGCTTGCGAAGGAAAGGCAAGGGTGATCCGTGCGTACGGAAGAAGAAAAACGGCGCATAGTTTCAGGTGTCGTGGGTGCCACCTAAGGTGTTTACCCGCGACAGGAAGTTTCACTCGGTCGGGCGCTCGTGCTGCTCGTCAACCACGGATTGTTGAATGAGAATGCATCCCAAGTACCCAAGCCTTTTTCAACCCCTCGATTTCGGCTTCACCACCCTGCGCAATCGCTCGGTGATGGGCTCGATGCACACGGGGCTGGAAGATCGGCGTAAGCACTTTCCTCGCTTAGCGGCGTACTTCGCCGAGCGCGCCCAGGGCGGGGCCGGGCTGATGATCACCGGGGGATTTTCTCCTAACGTGGAAGGCTGGCTGGCGCCCTTCGCCTCCACCTTGTCGTCCTCGTCTCAGGCCCGTTGGCACCGGCCGATCACCGATGCTGTGCACGAGCACGGCGGACACATCGCCCTGCAGATCCTGCACGCGGGGCGCTACGGCTATCACCCCTTGTGCGTCTCGGCCTCGGCCGTGAAGTCGCCCATCTCTCCGTTCCGACCGCGAGCGCTTTCGAGCCGCGGCGTGAGTCGCCAAATCGATGCCTTCGCCCGCTGCGCGAGCGTTGCACGCGAGGCGGGCTACGACGGGGTGGAGATCATGGGCTCCGAGGGGTATTTCATCAATCAGTTCCTGGTCTCACGCACCAATCGGCGCGACGATGAGTGGGGTGGCAGCCTCGCCAACCGCATGCGCCTACCGATTTCGATCGTCGAGCGTGTACGCGAGGCAGTCGGGCCAGACTTCCTGATCGTCTACCGACTGTCGATGTTGGATCTGATCGAAGACGGCCAGGACTGGGAGGAGATCATCACCCTCGCCAAGGGCATCGAAGCCGCCGGCGCCAACATCATCAACACGGGGATCGGCTGGCACGAGGCGCGCATTCCGACGATCGCCACGATGGTGCCGCGCGGGGCGTTCAGCTGGGTCACGGCGAAGCTGAAGGCTTCCGTAGCCCTGCCCCTGTGCACGACCAACCGAATCAATGACCCCACGGTGGCGGAGCGCATCCTGGCCGACGGCGAAGCCGATCTCATCTCCATGGCGCGGCCCTTCCTCGCCGATCCTGAGATCATGGCCAAGGCGGAGCAGGGGCGTGGGCAAGAGATCAACACCTGCATCGCCTGCAACCAGGCGTGCCTGGATCACACCTTCTCCAAACGCCTCGCCTCCTGCCTGGTCAATCCGCGCGCCTGCCACGAGACGGAGCTGCAGATCACCCCAGCGCCGAGCGGCGAACGGTTCGCGGTAGTCGGGGCCGGGCCGGCGGGGCTCGCCTGTGCCTGCACCCTCGCCGAACGAGGTCATCAGGTGGATCTCTTCGAGGCGGCGGATCAGATCGGCGGCCAGTTCAACATGGCACGCAAGGTGCCCGGCAAGGAGGAGTTCAACGAGACCTTGCGCTACTTCCGCTCGCGCCTCCAGATCACGGGCGTCAACGTGCACCTGAACACGCGCGCCAGTGCCGAGCAGCTTGCCCAGGGCGGCTACAAGGCGGTGGTTCTCGCCACGGGCGTCTCGCCGCGAGTGCCGGAGATCCCCGGCCTCGACCATCCCAAGGTGCTCTCCTACGTGGATGTGCTGGCCGGTGGTGCCAGCGTCGGGGAGCGTGTAGCGGTGATCGGCGCCGGGGGCATCGGCGTCGACACCACGATCTTCCTCTCCCACGAGCCTGGCACGGTGGCGCCGAGCGTGGACACGCAGACCTTCCTGCGCGAGTGGGGCGTGACGGATCCGGCCGAGGCGCGCGGGGGGCTGGCACCCGAGGGGCCGCAACCGGACCCATCGCCGAGGCAGATCTTCATCCTGCAGCGGCGCCTCTCCAAACCGGGCACGGGCCTCGGCAAGACCACCGGGTGGATCCACCGCCAGGAGTTGCGGCTCAAGGGCGTCAAGCCGGTGAGCGGCGTGGAGTACTTAGGAGTCGACGACCAGGGCCTGACGATCCGCCGCGGCGAAGAGGCGCCGGAGGTGCTGGCCGTCGACAACGTCGTCATCTGCGCCGGCCAGGTGCCTCGCCGTGACCTTGCAGATCCATTGACCGAAGCGGGGGTGACCGTGCACCTGATCGGTGGCGCCGACGTGGCCGCCGAGCTCGATGCGAAGCGGGCGATCGACCAGGGTACCCGCCTGGCGGCCAGCCTTTAGGGCGCTGTCGGCCTAGCGGCGCCGGCGGGCGAGTTCGTCCGTCACGTGGCGCAAGCTCAGGTCGCGGGACTTGAGGGCCACGAGCAGGTGGAAGAGTAGGTCGGCGGCTTCGCCGACGACCGATTCGTCGTCCTCCCCGACCACGGCGAGGGCAACCTCCACGCCTTCCTCGCCGACTTTCTGCGCCACCTTGCCGCGACCGCGGCCGAGGAGCTTGGCAACGTAGCTCCCACCCGTATCGCCATCCCCCTGGGCCTGGGCGCGGCTGTCGATGACCGACTCGAGTTCGCCGAGCACGGCGCCGGGCGAGGCCGCAACCCCCTCGCCATCACCCGCCTTGTCTTCAGCATCGAAGCACGTGGGCGTGAGCAGGTGGCAAACGGGGCCGGCGGGGCGGGCCTGCACCAGCAGGGTGTCGCCGTCGCAGTCCGCTCGAAGCTCGGTGAGCGCCAGGGTGTGGCCGGAGGTCTCGCCCTTGGTCCACAGCTGCTGGCGAGAGCGACTGTAAAAGGTCACCAGGCCCGTGCGTAGCGTCTTCGCCAGGGCCTCACGGTTCATGTAGGCCAGCATCAGTACGCCGCCGTCGTCCGCATCTTGTACCACCGCCGGCAGCAACCCGTCCGCTGCCTTGTCCCAGGCGAGCTGCGCGACGCGCTCCTCGTGACCGCTGGCGATGCTCATACGGGGCGCACCGCGATGTCCGCATGCGTGAGGAACGCCTTCAGGTCCGGGATACGAATCTCCCCGGAATGAAACACGCTGGCCGCCAGTGCCGCATCGACACAGGCCTCCTTGAACACGCTGGCGAAGTGCTCCAGCGTGCCGGCGCCACCGGAGGCGATGAGGGGCACGCGGGTCACCTCCCGCGCCGCCTTGAGGCCATCCAGATCGTAGCCCCGCCGCACGCCATCCTGGTTCATGCAGTTGAGCACGATCTCACCGGCGCCGCGCGCCTGCACCTCGCCGAGCCAGGGGAGCAGTTCGCGGCCGGCGCCGCGGCGCGTGCTGTCGCTGCCGGTGTCTCGATAGACACGCCAGATCCCGGCGTCGTCCGGCTTGGCGTCGATGCCGATGACCACGCACTGGCTGCCGAAGCGCTTCGCCAGGCGATCGATGAGGGCGGGATCGCGCAGGGCTGGGGTGTTGATGGACACCTTGTCCGCGCCCGCGTGGAGAATGCCCTCGGCATCCTCGACGCTGCGTATGCCGCCGGCCACGCAAAAGGGGATATCGAGCAGGCGAGCCACGGCGCTTACCCACTCGCGGTCCACGGATCGACCCTCGGGACTCGCGGTGATGTCGTAGAACACGAGTTCGTCCGCGCCGTCCTGCGCGTAACGAGATGCCAGCGCCGTGATGTCCCCAACCACGCGATGATCCGCGAAGCGCACGCCCTTCACCACCTGCCCGTCGCGCACGTCGAGGCAGGGCACGATGCGGCGGGTGATCGCGCAAGGAATCGGGTCAGGGGTCATGCGCGCAGCCACGGTTGCGCCTCGTCTAGGCTGATGCGCCCGTCCAGGAGCGCCTTGCCGGTGATCGCGGCATCCACCCGCACCGCCTCCAGGGCACGCAGGTCGTCGATGCTGCCGACGCCGCCGGAACTCTGGATGCACAGGCCCGGATAGCGGTCGCGCAGGGCCTCGTAGAGGGCTACGTTGGGGCCGGCGAGGGTGCCGTCGCGGGCGATGTCGGTGCACAGGACGTGGCGCAGACCGGCGCCCGATGCGGTGGCGAGCAACGCCCATAGGTCGATGTCAGCGCGTTGGGTCCAGCCGTGGAGCCAGGGCCAGGGGCGCCCGTCTTCTTCACTGATGCGTACGTCCACGGCCAGGACCACGCTGCCGGGCTCGAAGGTATCGAGCCAGTCGATCAGCAGTCCTGGGGTGGCGATGACGGCGCTGCCCACCACGACGCGGCCCACGCCCATACTCAAGGCCTTGGCGAGGGTATCGGCGTCGCGGATGCCGCCGCCGAGCTGGACCTGCATGTCGGCCTGTGCACGCACCGTCTCCACCAAGCGCGTGATGAGGGCGGCGTTGCGCCGTTTCCCATCGCGGGCGCCGTCGAGATCCACCACGTGCAGCCAGCGTGCACCGGCCTTCGCGTACTCCAAGGCAAGCTCCACCGGATCGGCGGCGTATTCGGTCTGGGCCGCGAAATCCCCCTCGCGCAGGCGCACGCAGCGTCCGTCGATCAGGTCGATGGCGGGGATCATTCGCACAGCAGCTTCTCCGGTGGGGTGGTCAGGAAGTTATGAAGCAGACGGTGGCCCCAGCGCGCGGAGCGCTCGGGGTGGAATTGGGTGGCGAGGAGATTGCGTCGCCCGGCGACGGCCGTGAAGGTCGTGCCGTAGGACGCCGTGGCCAGCGTTTGCGGGCCGGGCGGGGCCGCGTAGCTGTGCACGAAGTAGAAATGGGCCTCGTGCAGATCCAGGCCGTCGAACAGGGCATGCTCGATGCGCGAGGCGATGCGATTCCAGCCCATCTGCGGCACGCTGAGATTGGCGGTGGTGGGGAGGTGCTCGACCACGCCGTCGAGCAGGCCTAGGCCGTCGACCTGGCCCTCGGCGCAGTGCTGGTAGAGCACCTGCAGACCCACGCAGATGCCGAGCAGCGGCTGGCTGAGCGAGGCCACCACCTGGTCCAGGCCCTGCTCGCGCAGGCGCGCCATGACATCGGCCGCGGCGCCGACGCCCGGCAGGATCACGCGCTGTGCCGAGCGGATCGTCTCGTGATCGGTGGTGATCACCGGCGCCACCTGCAGGCGCTCGAGGGCGAAGCGGACGGAGGCGAGGTTCGCGCCGCCGCTGTCGATGACCACAACGTTCTGGGGGGCGTTGCTCACAATACCCCCTTGGTGCTCGGCAGGGCTTGATCCTCCAGGCGCACGGCCTGGCGCAGGGCCCGTCCGAGCCCCTTGAAGGCCGCTTCCACCACGTGGTGATCGTTCTCGCCGGTCACCCGCACGTGGACCGCCGCGCCCAGCGCTTGCGCGAGCGACGCGAAGAAGTGCGGCACCAGCTCCGTCGGCAGTTGGCCGACGTGCTCGCGGCGCAGCTCCAGCTCGCACTCGCAGTGCGCGCGGCCGCTGAGGTCGATGGCGATCTGCGCTTGCGCCTCGTCCATCGGCAGGACGAAGCCGTAGCGGGCGATACCGATCTTGGTGCCTAAGGCTTCCCGTAGGCAGGCGCCTAGGGTGAGGGCTACGTCTTCCAGCGTATGGTGCTCATCGATGTGCAGGTCGCCGTCACAGCGAAGTTTCAGGCCGAAGCCGCCGTGGCGGGCCAGCTGTTCGAGCATGTGATCGAGGAAGCCGATACCCGTGGCAATTGCCGTGAGGTTGGGCGCGTCGAGGTCCACCTCGCAGCGAATGTCCGTCTCGTTGGTGCTGCGCCGATGCTCGGCCGCGCGGCGCTGGCTGGTGAGCTCGGCGGTGATCTCCTCCCAGCTCAGGCCCGGCGCGTCCGGTGCCGTACCCACACGCACGCGCAGGCCCTTCACCCCGAGGCGCTCGGCCAGGGTCAGATCGGTCTCCCGGTCTCCGATGACCGCGCAATGGGCGAGGTCGAGGGCGGTGCCCGCCAGGTACCGGGTGAGCAGGCCGGTGGCTGGCTTGCGGCAGTCGCAGCCGTCACCGGGCAGGTGGGGGCAGATGAAGATCTCATCGAAGCGAATGCCCTGGCTGCTCAGGAGCTCGAGTAGAAATGCGTGCGGTTCGTCGAAGTTTGCCTGCGGAAAGCTCGCCGTACCGAGGCCGTCCTGGTTGCTGACCATCACGAAGCGGTAGCCGGCAGCGCGCAGGTGCAGGAGCGCGGGCACCACCCCGGGGACGAGGCGTAGCTTGTCCAAGCGATCGATCTGCTTGTCGTCGGGTTCTTCGATCAGCGTGCCATCGCGATCGATGAACAACACTCTCAGGCCGCTCATGAGATGCTCTCCAGGATCGCGATGAGACGATCGGTCTGGGCCGGCGTGCCGATGCTGATCCGGATCGCCTCGCCGAGGCCAGGCTTGTCGCGGAAGCTGCGCAGGAGCACGCCGTGCTCGTGGCAGTCCGCCACCACCCGTGCGGCGTCATCCACTTGCACCAGCAGGAAGTTCGCGTCGCTGGGCCACACATTGCGCACGTAGGGCAGCATCTCGAGCACCTTGCGCAGGCGCGCGCGTTGCTCGCCGATCACCTGCAGGCGCTTCGCGGTCTGTGCTAAGGCCTCCTCGCTCAGCCGGTCCAGCACGGCGCCGATCACGGGGGAGGGGGTGGCGTAGGGCGGCGCGAGGGCGGCGAGCAGCGCGATCAAGGCCGGGTCGGCGAGCACGGCGCCACAGCGCACGCCGGCGAGCCCGTGCGCCTTCGAGAGTGTGCGCAGGACGATGAGGTTCGGGTAGGCGTCGAGATCCGCGGCAAAGCCCGCGCCGCCGGTGAATTCCCCGTAGGCCTGATCGACCACCACCGCGGCCTTGCGCCCGACGGCGCGGCACAGGCGAAGTACCGCGTCGCGATCCAGGGAGTTGCCGGTAGGGTTGTTCGGTGAGCAGAGAAAGATCAGCCGCACGGGGTGCGCATCGACCGCATCCGCGATCGCAGTCTCATCCATGCACCAGTCCTGGTCTGCGCGCAGCGGGACTTCCACGCATCGCGCGTTCTGCAGGCGCGCCGCCACCGCGTACATGCCGAAGGTGGGCGGCGTGGTGAGTACCGCATCCTGGCCCGCTGCGCAGAAGGTGCGCACGAGCAGGTCGATGCCGTCGTCGCTGCCGCGGGTAACGAGGAGTTGCTCTGGCCTCACGCCATACACCTCGGCCAGGCGAGCCTCCAGATCGAGGGCGCGCACGGGCGGGTAGCGATTGATCGCGCTCTGCTCGATGGTGAGCGTGTCGTCCCACGGGCTTTCGTTGGCGTGCAGGCGCAAGCGTTCGAAGTCGGGCGCCGCCGCCTGATAGCCCTCGAGCGTGCGCAGGTCGTCACGCACGAGCGCGAGCACGGGTGAGTCGCTCATCCGGTGCTTCCCTCCAGGCGCAGCAGGCGATGGCGTACGGCCCAGCCGTGGGCGTCGAGGCCCTCCATCTCCGTCATGGTGAGTACCGTGGGGGCGAGGGTGCGCAGGCCGTCTGCCGTGAGCTCCTGCACCGTCATGCTCTTGCTGAAGGCATCCACGGACAGACCGCTCCAGGCCCGGGCGTGTCCGTAGGTGGGCAGCACGTGGTTGGTGCCGCTGCAGTAATCGCCCACCGCTTCCGGTGACCAGGCACCGAGGAACACGGAGCCGGCGGCGGTGACGTCGTCGAGCAGGGCGCGCGGCTGCGAGGTCTGGATGATCAGGTGCTCGGGCGCGTAGCGGTTGCTCACGTCAACGGCCTCGGCCAGATCGTCGACCACGATCAGGCGAGCGTGTTCGATGGCCTGGCCGGTGATCTGCGCGCGCGAGAGCGTCTTTAGCTGGGTGAGCACGGCTTCGGCGACGGCATCCGCCAGCGCGGGGCTCGGCGTGACCAGCAGGGCTTGGGAGTCGGGGCCGTGTTCCGCTTGGGACAGCAGATCCGCGGCGACGAACGCCGGGTTAGCCTCAGCATCGGCGATCACCAGCACCTCCGAAGGCCCAGCAGGCATGTCGATAGCGGCGCCTGCGTCGTCCGTGCTCACCAGGCGCTTGGCGGCGGTCACCCAGGCGTTGCCCGGGCCGTACAGCTTGTCCGTGGCGGGGATGGTCTCGGTGCCGTAGGCCATGGCGGCGATCGCCTGCGCCCCGCCCACCTTGAACAGCAGGTCGATACCGCACAGGGCGGCCGCGGCGATGATGGACGGCGCCATACGCCCGTCCGCCTGGGGCGGCGCGCAGAGCACCCGCACGGGGCAGCCAGCGATCGCCGAGGGTACGCCGAGCATGAGGACCGTGGAGGGCAGGGGGGCGCTGCCCGCCGGCACGTAGAGGCCGACCGAGTGAATCGGGCGACGGATCCGCTCACAGTGCACTCCGGGCTGGGTCTCGACCGTCAGTGGCCCACTCGGCACCTGCGCCTGGTGGAAGCGTTGCAGGTTGGCGCGGGCGATGGCGAGGGCCTCGTGCTCGGCGGGGGTGAGGACGGCCAACGCCTCCTCGCGCTCGGCTGCGCTCACCTGCAAGCTCTCCAGCGCGACGCCGTCGAGCTCCTCCGTGAGCGCCAGCAGGGCCGCATCCCCCTCCTCGCGCACGCGATTGACGATCGACTCAACGCGGGCTTGGAATTCGCCGCCGAGGCGCTGCGCTGGACGGCACAGGACCTCCTCGCGCGCTTCCGGCGACAGGTTGGACCAAACGATTTTCTTCACAGCATGGTTCTCGCGATGGCGCTGGTGCGCCTAGGGGCTTACGCCAGCATCTTCTCTACTGGGAGCACGAGAATGGCGCTCGCACCCACATCCTTCAGCGCTTCCAAGGTCTCCCAGAACACTTGTTCGTTGCACACGGCGTGCACCGCCACCCGGTCGGGACGGCCATCGAGCGTGAGCACGGTGGGCGCCTCGGCGCCCGGCAGCAGCTCGTGCACCTCGGCGAGGCGATCGCGCGGGGCGTGCAGCATGATGTAGCGACTCTCCCGTCCTCGCAGCACACCCTGCATCCGCTTCAGCAGGCGAGTGAGGAGTGTCTCCGAGCTGTCGCTGAGGGGGCGCGTCGCGCGGATCAAGGTCGCCTTGCTCTCGAGCAAGGTCTGCATCTCGACCAGGTCGTTGGCGGCGAGCGTGGCGCCGGTGGAGACGAGATCGCAGATCGCGTCCGCCTTACCTAGGCGTGGCGCTAGCTCGACGGAGCCGGAGAGCAGTACCACCTCCGCGTCCACGCCGTGCTCGTCGAGGTGGGCTTGCAGAGAGGCGGGGTAGCTGGTGGCGATGCGCTTGCCGGCGAGGTCCTGGAGCGTGCCGAGGGGAGACGCCACAGGCTTGGCAAGGCTCAGGCGGCAGTACCCGAAGTCGAGCGGCAGCAGCTCCTCGTAGCCACTGGCCTCGCCCGCTTGCTCGCGCTCACAGGCGGCCTCGCGGGCGATGTTCTGCCCGACGATGCCGACGTCGCAATGGCCGTCGGCCACCAGGGTGGGGATGTCGTCGTCCCGCACCAGCATTAGATCGATGGGGAGGTTCTCCCCGGTCCAGACCAGGCCGTCGCGGTTGGCGCTGATGCGCAGGCCGCAGCGCACGAGCAGCTCGCGCGAGTTGTCGGCCAATCGCCCCGATTTCTGCAGGGCGACGCGCAGGCGCTCGCCGGTGACGGGGGGCGTGGGGGTGGTGCTCACTTGGTGTTTCCTTGCATGCGGTCTCGCGCGAGCCGGTAGCCGCCGAAGCCCTCGTCGAGGAAGCGGCGGATGCGGCCGATGGTGGTGACGCTGACGCCCGTCTGGGCCTGGATCGTGCGGTAGGCCTGGCCGTCCTCGAGCAGGCCGACCACGTGCCAGCGGTCCTTGAGGGCCTGAAGTTCGGCAGGCGTACAGAGATCCCGGAAGAAGCGCTGGCACTCCTCGGCATCGCGCAAGGTCAGGATGGCCGCGTAGAGGGCCTGCTCCTCGGCGTCTTCCTGGGTGGGGCTGAGGCGTCGATTGGCTTTCATCGGGGTGTGTATCATTGTATTAGCGTGTTAATACATTAAAACAACGGCGCCGCCTGTACAAGCTCGACCGTGTTGTCCGGTATCGGGTGGGGCGGGGAGCGCTCGGGAGGGGAGAGTCGGAGAGGGGCGCGGCGCTTTGGGCCTCAGAAACGAACAGGGCCGCCCGAGTGGGCGGCCCTGCAAGGCGCTACGCTGTGGTCCGAAGACCGATCAGCTTAGAGCGTGCCGTCGAGGGTCCAGGTGGCCCACCAGACGTCGCTGCCGTCCGGGTTCACCGCGCCGATGAAGTCGGTCGCTTCCAGGAAGTCCACGTCGGCCAGGCTCTCGGAGAAGATGCCGTTGATCGCCACCCAGTCGAGGGGCTCGGCGAGCAGGGCTTCCGGTGCCTGCGAGGCCAGGTTCATGTCGAGCTGTGCTTCCACCGCCGAGATGGTGGTGGCGTCCAGCGTGTCGTTGCCGATCACGCCCACACCAGCGCCGCCCTGGCAGTCTGCCACCCAGTTGTTGACCACGAGCGCCGTGTTGATGAGGGCTTCGGAGTCAGCGCCTTCGATCAGCAGGCAGTTGTCGATGGTGCCGTTGGCATCGTCGACGGTCAGCACCGTGTTGTGGAAGAAGCCGCCGGAGCCGGCCTTGAACACGAGCATCTCGGTCTCATCGCCTTCCACGCCGTGGCCGATCACGGTCACGTTGGCGAGGGTCGGCTTGGACAGGGGCAGGGGGTTGCCCTGGGTGTCCATCTCGAAGGCGTTACCGAAGCTGTTCTCGGACTGACGCACGATGATGAACTGCAGGTTGCCGACGAAGCCTTCGTCCCAGTCGACGGAGTCATCGAGGTTGTCGGTGAACACGCCGTACTTGAGGTTCACAGCACCCCCGTAGAACTCGATGCCATCGTCCGAGTTACCCTGCACCTGGATGTGATCCATGGTGGTGCCAGAGCCGACGCCGACCAGGGAGATGCCGTTGATCTCGTTACCCGGGGAGAACTCGAAGCCGCCCTCGGCCACGATCACGTAGGACAGGGTGCCGCTGTTGTCGTCGGCGACGAAGCCGCCGGCGAAGCCGGACTCACCCTCGGAGTCGATGTTGCAGATCATCTGCACGGTGTCGCACTGGTTGTGCTCACCGAAGCCGTGCATGATCAGACCGCCCCACTCACCGGAGCCGTCGAGGCCGGCATCGTCGGAGCTGAAGATGATCGGGTCCGCTTCCGTGCCGACCGCTTCGATGCGGCTGCCGCGGGTGATGATCATGTTGGCGAAGGTGCCGGTGGCGCCCTGGATCTGGGTGCCGGGCTCGATCGTCAGCACGACGTTCAGCAGCGGGTTGCCGTTGGTGAGCTCGCCGTTCTCGTCGATCTCGTTGTTGCCGTTACCGACGGTGACGGTGCCTTCCATCAGCCAGATCACGTCGGGCGTGAGGGTCTGGCTCTCGGAGATCACCGCGGGCAGGGCGCAGACGTCGTTGCCGTCAGCGTTGATCGGCTTGGCGCCGGAGAAGGCCGGGCAGTTGGTGGACACATCGCCGGGCTGACCGCCCGTATCGCCCGCGTCGCCCGCATCGCCACCGCCGTCGGTGTTGTTGGTGACGTTCTCAGTGGGCGCGTCAATGGTGATAGTGGCGAGGTCGCCCTCGGCGCAGCCATACAGAGCCGCAAGAGAAGGCAGCAGCGCCGCCATGAGCATTAGTTTACGTGCCATGAGTCCTTTCCCAATAGTGTGGTAGTGGCAAGAGAAGTCGTAAGGTCGATAGGGCCGTTGGGTAATTAGAAGTTCCAGTCTGCCCCGAGCTGGAATTCGACTCCCCGCTTGTAAGCGAAGAAGGTTCTGCCGCCCTGCGTGAACTCCACCTCGTCGTCGAGCAAATTGCTCGCCTTGGCGCGGAAGGTGAAGCTGTCGCTGATGTCCCAGCGGTACACGAGGTTGATGTCCAGGCGGGGCTCTTCGATCACGTCCGGGTTGCCAAGGATGCCGACGTCGCGGATCGCCTCGCCGTTCTGGTTGATCAGGATCGTGACCTGCTGGCCGTAGCCCGCGTGGTCGAAGCCGAGCACCAGATTGCTGGTGTACTGGGGTTGACCCTGCAGGGCGCGCGTGCGCGTCGGCAGCTGCACTTCCGATTCGATGTAGCTGGCGTTCAGCGCGAGGAAGAAGGAGCGCGCGTAGTCGTCGCTGATCAGGAACTCCTTGCGCGCTTCGACTTCCGCACCGTAGAGGAATGCGGATTCCGCGTTAGCGAAGGTACGAGAGTTACCCGCGGTACCGGAGGCCTGCTGCACGACACGCTCGATGGGGTTGTCGAAGTCCTTGTAGAAGGCGGCGACGGACAAGCTATCGCGATCGTTCGGGTACCACTCCCAGCGAGCGTCGACGTTCAGGACGTCCGAGATCTCGAGATTCGGGTTGCCGCGGACGCGGAAGTCGAACTCCGTATCGTAGAAGGTGGCGTTGGCCGACTCTTTGAAGTCTGGTCGTGCCACGGTCTGCGAGATGGCGAAGCGGAACTGGTGGGCCTCGGTAGCGAACCAGTTGAGGCTGAAGCTCGGCAGGAATGACCCTTCGTCGATGCGCGACTGCACGGCCTCACCAGCGCCCTGCAGGGAGAACGTGTTGGTGGTCTGGTCGTACATTTCGTAGCGCGCGCCGATCACCACCTGGAAGCGGTCGTTGAAGGTGTGATCGTAGGTGGCGAAGATGCTGTTGTAGTCGAGCTCCGCGTCGTAGCTGTCACTGGCGAGGGTGCGATCGAGGAAGGTGAAGCCCGTGGCGGGGTCACCGGTGATCGTCTCTTCCGTGATGATGTCGCTTACCAGGATCTCGTCGGTGATCAGGTTCTCGACGTTCTGCTGGTTGAGGTTGAAGCCGTAGGTATCCGAGTCGGAGTCGCGCTCGCGATAGATGATCTGTCCACCGATCTGCAGGTTAGCGAAGCTGTTGCCGTTGTCGATCAGATCCCAACCCAGCGACGTGGAGAAGTCGAAGTTGTTGTCGGTCAGTTCGTCGTAGCGGCGAACCAGCGCGTTCGACTCGAGGAAGAAGCCGTTCAGCTCTACGTCCTGGTCGTCGTTCAGGCGGTCGAGATCGAATCCATCGAGCAACGACTGCGGGTCGGTCTGGAACTGGTCCGCGCTGAAGGTGATCTCGCGGCGGTCCGGGGCGTCGCGGCGCGCCTGGCTGGCGGTGAACTGCCAATCCAGGTAGACAGATCCGCTCTCGACCAGCGAGTGGTTGCCGGCGATCTGCTGGGACAGGAACTGGCGCTCCACCCAATCGACCGTGTTGCGGTAGCGGGCCTGGAACTCGTCACCTTCCTGGCCCACGGTGCGCACGACGCGGCTTTCCGTGGCGCGCGAGGCGATGCTGTTGAGTTCGATCGTGTGCTGGCCGACGTTCAGACCCACCGAGAGCAGGGCGTTGGCGTCGATGCTGTTGGTGTACTCCTGGAAGCGGAAGCGGTTGAGGTCATCGCCGGAGGGCGTGAAGGTGTTGCTCACCCCGTCGTTGCGCTGGCTCCACTGGTTGGAGAAGTTGCCGGCGGCGAAAATGCCGAGCTCCACGTTGCCGATGTCGAAGACGTCACCGTAGTTGGCGCCGATGCGCGTGTCCGGTGCAGCGTTGGTGAGCTCCAGGTCGAGGTTGTCGCTGATCAGGAGGCCGCCGACGCGACGCAGCTCGCGCTCCACCGTGTCGTTGATCTGGAAGATGCCGCCGGTGTTGGAGTCCGTCACCGTGCCGATGTTGAGCGCTTGGGTGATCGCTTCCACGGCCACCGGGGCCTCACGCGCACCCGCGTCCCAGCCGAAGTAGTCGAAGTCGCCGTCCGTGGGATCGGCGAAGACGTCGTTGCCGGTGACGCCGGGCGTGGCGCTCATGCGCACCTGCAGCTGCCCCGAGCGTTCCGTGGGGAAAGTGCGGGTGTTGATCACCAGGTTGCCGCCCGTGCTCTCGCCCGGCATGCCCGGGATGAAGGTCTTGCGGATGTCGAGCTGGTTAACGAAGTTGCTCGGGAACAGATCCAGCGGCACGGTGCGTTTGGCCGGGTCCGTACTCGGCATGGTGGCGCCGTTCAGGGTGGTGCTGATGTAGCGATCACCCAGGCCTCGGATGAACACGAAGCGGTTGTCCTGCACGGTCACGGACGGCACGCGGACCACGGAGGCGGCCACGTTGGTGTCGGCGAAGCGCGAGAGAGTCTCGATGTCGAGGGTGTCGATGATCTGGTTGGTGTCGCGCTCGGAGGCCTCGAAGGCGTTCGGGTCGAAGGCGGCCACGACCACCACCTCCTCGATACCGCTGAGGGTGGGCGCTTCCACATCCAGTGCCGACTGGTTGCGGATCGTGAGGCCCACGCCGCGCGTCACCCCGGACACCACGCGAACCGTGCGCGAGGCGGTGCGATCGTCGGTCGGGTGGTAGGCGGTCAGGCGGTACTCGCCGCGGGGCAGGGTCACGTTGAAGCGACCGTCGGCGTCCGCCAGCAGCAGCTCGCCCGTGTCTTCCACCACGATGCTGGCGCCGGCGAGGCCACCGGCGGCGGCGCTGACCGTGCCGCTGAGGCTGCCCGTCGGGGCGTCGCGCTTGTCTTCGGCACTTTCTGCCGGGGAGTAGGTCTCAACCCGGTGAGTCGTGTCGTCGCCTAGAGTGATCAGGGCATCCACCTGCTGGCCGCGGGCGGTGGTGAAGCGGAAGCTGTAGAGGCTCTGTTCGCCGTCGCGTACCTGCAGGCTGTGCACGCCCTCGGAAAGATCGAAGAAGGCCGAACCGTCCTTGCCGACGGTGGTGGTCTCTTGACCGTCGAGGACGAGGGTCAGCCCGACGCCCGGCTGGCGGTTGTTGAAGGTGTACACCGCGAGTTCGTCGTCCGCGAAGGCGGGCGAGATCGCGGCGAGTGCCAGCACCTGGACACACATCGCCGGACGGCTGAGGAACGACTTGATCATGGGGGCCTCTAACGTTGCGGTTCATCGGTCGGGGCGTCGTTTCTCCTTGAGCGACGCACCAACACATGGACCAGCGGGGAGGCCAGATTTAGGTACCGGAAGAGACGTACTGCCGGCCGCGATCCGCTGCGACGCGGCGGATTAGAACAAAGTAATATTTCAGTACTATTTCAGGCACGTGTCCGAAAATTAATATGTGAGGGGCCGCTCGGAAGTACCTCTGAGAGGGGGACTATGGCGTCCCTAGCCCCGAGCGGTTACTGTGCGCGGCCACGGAAAGTCCGCCCCTTCCCAGGGTCCACGCGCCACCTGTGGCGCACCCCCTGACGGCGATCCTGGAGCGTGTGCGCGCCACCGCGCTGCAACAAATGTTCAATAAGGCGGACGACCACCGCCCCATTTCCCAACCTGATTGGAGAGTTCATGAAGAGTCTGAGCACTATTTCGGCCGCGTTGATGGCCGGAGCGATCGTCGCGACGCCCGTGGCCATGGCCCAGGAGCCGCAGAGCGAAGACGAGAAGACCACCTACGCCATCGGCTTCCTGCTCGGTGAGGCCCTCACCCCCTTCGGTCTGAGCGAGACGGAGCTGAAGATGGTGATGGCTGGCCTCAGCGACCGGGTGAAGGGCAACGAGCCCAAGGTCTCGCCCCAGGAGTACCAGGCCAAGGTGCAGGAGCTACGCAACAAGCGCGTCGCCCTGGTGATCGAGCAGGAGAAGGCCGCGGCCGCCGCCGCGCTGGAAGAGGCCAAGTCTGCCGCTGGCGCCACTGCCACCGACTCGGGGCTGATTTATCGTGAAGTCACCGCCGGGACCGGCGCGATGCCGGCCGCCACCGACACGGTGCGCGTGCACTACCGCGGCACCCTGCGCGACGGCACGGTCTTCGACAGCTCCTACGATCGGGGCCAGCCCGCTTCCTTCCCCCTGAACGGGGTGATCCCCTGCTGGACCGAGGGACTGCAGCTGATGAAGGTGGGCACCAAGGCCCAACTCACCTGTCCGTCGGACATCGCCTACGGTGATCGTGGCGCGCCGCCGCGGATCCCGGGCGGTGCGGTGCTCACCTTCGAGGTGGAGCTGCTGGAGATTGTGACGGCCGCCGAGTAGGGCGACCTCAGGGCCGTCGACCGGAGGTGTCGGTCGGCGGCTTCCCCTGAGCGATCAGCTGCTTATCAGCTGGCCAGGGGTTCGATGGGCTGGTCGGTCGAGGTGTCGGCGGCCGGCGACTCGCCGAGCAGGACGGTGGCTTCCTCGCCGTCTTCGGCGTCCGAGAAGGTCATGCGACCGTGCACCGTCTCCAGGTATTCGCGCGTCAGTACCACGGTCTCGATGTCGAATCGGCGATCACTCATCGGTGTGCTCTCTCGCGTCTATGGGTCCGGATCGGCCCTGAGGCGTCAAGTGTGGTCTTTCGACCACGAGGCGGCTGTGACGCACGTCACGTTACTTCAGGCCCCAGTCACGAAACCCTGTTATTGTTTAGACGCTTAAGCTGGGGCGAATTGTGCGCTGGCAGCACAGGTGTGGCGAGCGCACCTGGGCGAGCAGTGAGCCCCGGTAGCGGAGGGAGCTGAGGGTGGAAAGCACGGAACGAGAAGGCGAGGGATCCGCCGGCCGTGCGGGTCGCGGGGGCACGGAGGCCAAGCGCCTTTTCCCCGTCCGTAACAATCCGCGCGCTCCAGCGGTGCCGGCGGGGGGCGATCAGGGTATCGCGCCCGTCTTCGCCCAGGCGGCGATCGCCTTCTCTCAGATCGATTCCGAAGAGCTGACCCCCGAGCTTACGCGGGTCTTCGAAGACGTCCGTCGCGCCGTCGATACGGACGCGATGTTCATCGGCTTGCTCGACGCTCGCGGCGAGACCTTCGCCACCGCTCTCGAGTCCGTCGACCCTCGCTCCCGGATCAAGCCGGCCCACCTGCTCGGGCGCAAGCTCGAGGCGATGCCCGAGCTGCACCGTCAGCTGGCGATCTCGGGCGGCTACCTGCAGATGGACGATTGCCTGGTCCCGACCGAGGGCACCGAGCGTGAAGCCGACTGGTTCTCCCAGGCCAACATCCGGGCCTGCGTGCTCATCAGCCTCCACGGCAGCGACGGTCCCATCGGTTTCGCCGCCCTCGCCTGCGAAGACGCGGTGCGCTGGCAGGCGAGTTTCTGCTTGATTCTGCGTCTGCTGGGCGCCTCGCTGGCGGCCGGCGTGGAGCGCCTGCGCGTGGCCCGCCGCCTCGCCTCCGTGCGCGAGCGCGAGGAACTCGAGGCGCTGACCGCGAACGATGGCGTCTGGGACTTTGATGAGCGCCACAAGCAAACGCACTTCTCCCCGCGGTGGAAGAAGATGCTCGGCTATCGCGAGGACGAACTCGACGACAACGTGCCCGACTGGCGCAACCTAGTGCACCCCGAGGACTACGCCCACGTGCAGGCGAAGCTCAAGGAGCATCTGGACGGGCGCACGGACGTGTTCGAGAGCGTGCATCGCCTGCGCCATCGCGACGGCCACTGGATCTGGGTCCAGAGCCGCGCCAAGGCGAGCGGAACGGGGCAGCACCGGCACAAGCGCCTGGTCGGCGTAGAGCTCGACATCACCGAGCGCAAGCACTACGAAGAGGCTCTGCGCCGGGAGAAGGAAAGCGTTCTGATCACCCTCCAGTCCATCGGTGATGGGGTGATCCGCACGGACTCCGAGTGCTGCGTCGAATACCTGAACCCCGTGGCCGAGGACCTCACCGGGTGGTCCCTGGACGATGCCCTGGGTCGGCCGATCGACCAGCTCTTTCGCACCTACCATGAGGAGACCTGCGAGCCGCTCGAGAATCCCCTCGCGCTCGCCATCCGCCAGTGCCGTTCGATCAAGTCGATTCGCCCGACCTTGCTGATCCGCACCAGCGACTACCGTGAGTTGTTCATCGAGAGCACCGCCTCGCCGATCCGCGATCGCGGCGGCGCCATGTCCGGCGGCGTCCTCGTCTTCCACGACGTCAGCGAATCCCGCGAGCTGCAGCGTCGCCTCACCTTCCACGCCAGCCACGACGTGCTGACGGGCTTGGTCAATCGCCACGAGTTTGAGCAACGCTTGGAAACGGCGTTGGACACGGTGCGGGCGGGCGAGGGGCGCTTCGCCCTGTGCGTGATTGACATCGACCAGTTCCGCGTCATCAACGACAACGCCGGGCACACGGCCGGCGATGCGCTGCTCGCCCAGCTGGGCGCCTTGTTGAAGACCAAGGTGCGCTGGCGCGACACCCCCTCACGGCTCGGCGGCGATCAGTTCGGCGTGCTCATGGAGGGCGCCACCCTCGATGAGGCGATGCGCGCTGCCGAAGCCTTCTGCGAGGAGGTGCGGGGCTTTCGCTTCAGCTGGGATGAGCACACGTATTCCCTGCGCGTGAGCGTCGGGATCGTGCCCATCACCGGTGAGAGCGAGACGGTGGCGAGCCTGCTGGCCGCGGCCGACGTGGCCTGTCAGGCAGCGAAGGATGCGGGCCGCGACCGCGTGCACGCCTACCAGGTGAACGACGTCGCTCTGATGTCCAGGCGGCGCGAGATGCAGTGGGTGGCGCGTCTCACCACGGCCCTCGAGGAGAATCGCTTCGATCTGTACCGCCAGTCGATTCGCCCGCTCACCGAACACGCCGAGCAGGGTCAGCACTTCGAGCTCCTGCTGCGCCTGCGCGATGAGGACGGCGGTATGCCCGTCTCGCCCGCGCGCTTCATCCGCGCTGCCGAGCGCTTCAACATCACGCCCAGCATCGATCGTTGGGTGATCAACCGCGCGTTCCGCTGGCTCCTCGCCAATCCGCAGGAGCTCGATTCCCTCGCGGTGTGTTCCATCAACCTGTCGGCCCAGAGCCTAGCCGACGACAAGTTCCTGCCCTACCTCATGGAGCAGCTGGACAGCCACAAGCTGCCGGGGGAGAAGTTCTGCTTCGAGATCACCGAGACGGCGGCGGTCGCGAGCTACGCCCAGGCGCAACGGTTCATCACCGGCCTGCGCCAGCGCGGTTGTCGCTTTGCCCTCGATGATTTCGGCTCCGGCATGGCGTCCTTCGCCCACCTGCGCCACCTGCCGGTGGACTACGTGAAGATCGACGGCAGCTTCGTGCGCAACATCGAAAACGACACCGTTGATCGCAGCATGGTTGTGTCCATCAACGACATCTGCCACCTGATGGGCAAGCGCACGATCGCCGAGTTCGCCGAGAGCGATGCGATCTGTCAGATGCTGCGCGAGATCGGCGTCGACTACGCCCAGGGCTACGCCATGGACGAGCCCACGCCCATCAGCTGACGCGCCTGCCCGTCGCCAGGCGCTAGGACACCTCGAGGATACGCAGGGAGAGGTCCAGGGCGCGTACGTGCTTGGTGAGGGCGCCGATGGAGATGAAGTCCACGCCTGTGGCGGCCACCTGCGCCGCGTTGTCGAGCGTGATGTCGCCGGAGGCCTCTAAGCGCATCGGGTGTTGAGCGTCGCGCACACGGGCCACCGCGGTGCGCATGTCCTCGAGGGTGAAGTTGTCCAGCATGGCGATGTCGGCCCCGGCAGCCATCGCCTGGCTGAGCTCATCGAGCGACTCCACCTCCACCTCGACCGCCAGGGACGAGCGTTCGGCGCGCGCTGCGGCGACCGTCGGGGCGATTCCGCCGCCTGCCGCGATGTGGTTCTCTTTGATCAGCACCCCGTCGAACAGGCCGATGCGGTGGTTGGCGCCGCCGCCGCAGCGCACGGCGTACTTTTGCGCCAGGCGCAGCCCTGGCAGGGTCTTGCGCGTGTCCAGCAGGCGGCAGGTGGCGTCATCGCCCAGGGCGTCGACGTAGCGTCGCGCAGCGGTGGCCGTGCCCGAGAGGGTCTGCAGGAAGTTGAGGGCCGTGCGCTCCGCCGTGAGCAGGGCGCGGGCCGGACCTTCGATCTCGCACAGGGGCGTGTCCGTGTCGCAGCGTTCGCCGTCGCCCAGGTGCCAGTGCACGTGGATCTGGCCGCCGGACACCGCCGAGAAGGTCTCGTCCACCCACGCCGTGCCGCAGAGCACGCCTGGCTCGCGCGAGATGACCCGCGCCCGGGCGGTGGCGTCCGCCGGCACCAGGGCCGCCGTGACGTCGCCGGGGCCGAGGTCCTCGGCGATGGCGCCGGCTACCTGGGCGGGGATTGCGGGCGGAAGCGACGGCAACTGGGGTGAAACTGTCTTGATCATGCAGCGAATCCTCGGGCATGGCGGGGCCACCGCCAGCGTTTGCGGGCGCTGGTATACTCGCGTCCCGAATCTGAAGACTCAACCCATGAGGAGTGACCTGCATGAGTCACCAGCTTCCCGAATTGCCATACGCCATGGATGCTCTCGAGCCCCACATCTCCCGTGAGACCCTCGAGTACCACTACGGCAAGCACCACAACACCTACGTCACCAAGCTCAACGGCATGATCGAGGGCACGGCGCACGCGAACGCCAGCCTCGAGGACATCGTGCGCAACAGCGACGGCGGCGTGTTCAATAACGCGGCCCAGATCTGGAACCACACGTTCTACTGGAACAGCCTGAGCCCGAACGGTGGCGGTGCGCCGAGCGGTGCCCTGGCCGACGCCATCAACGGGTCCTTCGGCTCCTTCGAGGAATTCAAGAAGACCTTCACGGACAAGGCCACCACCCTGTTCGGTTCCGGTTGGGCCTGGCTGGTGAAGAAGTCCGACGGCAGCCTTGCGATCACCCAGACCAGCAACGCCGACACCCCGCTCACGGGTGACGATGTGCCGCTGCTCACCTGCGATGTGTGGGAGCACGCCTACTACATCGACTACCGCAACGCGCGCCCGGGCTACCTGGCCGCCTGGTGGGAACTGGTGAACTGGGACTTCGCCGCCGCCAACTACGGCGCCTGATAGGCCTCGTGCGGCTCTTCGCCAACACGGCCTACCTCACGTGGCGTCGCGCCCTGCGCGCGACGCTCGTCGGCGCCGTGGCGCTCTTAGGCCTGGCCGGCTGTGCCACCCTCATCGTCACCGGCGCCGTTGATCCCAACGCGAAGGCCGAGCAGGCGGTGGAGATCGCTGCCGCGGTCAACGAGGCGCTCCGCGCAGACGCTGGCCTCGATGCCAGCGACGTGCGGGCGAGCGCCAGCGGCACCGTGGTCACCTTGAACGGCAGCGTGCCGACGGCATCGCAGCGCGAGCGCGCCGTGGCCGTGACTGCGGCCACCCCGGGCGTCACCCGCGTGGTGGACCGCCTGAGCCTCGGCACCTAGCATCCCCTTTGACGCGGTTCCCTCGGCTCGGGTACCGCTACCTCAGCGTTACAACGCAGGAGACATCATGGATATCAACGAACGCATCAAGCAGCAACTCGACGCAAACGCGGTGCTGCTCTTCATGAAGGGTTCGCCGGACTTTCCCCAGTGCGGCTTCTCCGCGCAAACCGTCGCTGCCCTGCGCGCGCTGGGCACGTCCTTCGAGCACGTCAACATCCTCGAGGACATGGAGCTGCGCGAGGGCCTGAAGGTCTACTCCAACTGGCCGACCTTCCCGCAGCTGTACGTCAACGGTGAACTGATCGGCGGCTGCGACATCGTGCTGGAGATGTATCAGAGCGGCGAGCTCAAGCAGGTGCTCGGCGAGGCCGCCAGCGCCTGAGCTGGCCCGAGGGCACCGATCACGCGCCGTGATCGGTGTCCATGAACGATCGGTACGCCGGCTCGAAGCGGTTGACGATCGTGCAGAACAGCGCCGCCGTCTGGCGCGCATCGTAGGTGGCCGAATGGGCCTGCTTGTTGTCCCACTCGTGGCCGGCCGCCACCATCGCCTTCGCCAGCACCGTCTGGCCCACGCCTACCCCCGCCAGCGTGACCGTATCGAAGCAGCTGAAGGGGTGGAACGGATTGCGCTTCAGCTTGCACCGGGCCACCGCGGCGTTCAGAAAGGCGAGATCGAAGGCCGCGTTGTGTCCGGTCAGGATCGCGCGGTGACAGCCCGTCTCCTTCAACAGTCGGCGCACCTCTCGAAACACCCGCGTCAGGGCGTCGCGCTCGGGCAGGGCCGGGCGCAGGGGATGGTCCGGGTCGATGCCCGTGACCTGAAGTGAGGCGGGTTCCAGGTTGGCGCCCGGGAAGGGCTGCACGTGGAAACTCAAGCTCTCGTCGATCTGGCAGAGGCCCTGCTCATCGAGGCGCAGGGTGACCGCGGCGATTTCCAGCAACGCGTCGGTGGCGGCGTTGAAGCCGCCTGTCTCCACGTCCACCACCACCGGTAGGTAACCGCGAAAGCGGCGAGCCATCAACGGCATCTCAGACGGGGCCTCGGCGTCGGCCGACGAACTATCGCTGGGTGGCGTGTCAGGTGGGGTCGTTGCCATGCGCTCGCGCTAGCCGCTGGTGCTGTCGTCGTCACCGATGCGACGCCACGTCAGGGTCTCGCCCGCGCCGAAGGGCACCAGTGCTTCCTGCTCCACAAACGGATAGGCGGCGGGCACCTGCCAGGCTTCCTTGCGCAGGGTGATCTTGTCTCGGTTGCGCGGCAAGCCGTAGAAGTCCGCGCCGAAGTGCGAGGCAAAGCCTTCCAAGCGCTCCAGAGCGCCCGCCTCCTCGAAGGCCTCCGCGTAGAGTTCGATCGCCGCGTGGGCCGAGTAGATGCCGGCGCAGCCGCAGGCCGATTCCTTGGCGCTGCGCGCGTGAGGCGCGCTGTCCGTGCCCAGGAAGAAGCGGGGGTCGCCGCTGGTGGCGGCGTCCACGAGGGCCTCGCGATCGCGCTCGCGCTTGAGCACCGGAAGACAGTACATGTGCGGGCGCAGGCCACCCTGGAAAAGGGCGTTGCGGTTGAGCAGGAGATGTTGCGGGGTGATCGTGGCCGCCGTGGCCTGATCACAACTGCGCACGAAGGCGACGGCGGCGGCCGTGGTGATGTGTTCGAACACGATGCGCAGGCGCGGATAGCGCTCGCGCACACCGCTCAGTACCTGATCGATGAAGGCGGCCTCGCGGTCGAATACGTCGACATCGCTGTGGGTGACTTCCCCGTGGACCAGCAGGGCTACGCCGTGTTCCTCCATCGCCTCCAGCACCGGCTCGATGGCCTCGATGCGCGAGACCCCGGCGTCGGAGTTGGTGGTGGCGCCCGCGGGGTACAGCTTGAAGCCTGCAATCCACGCGTGGGTGCTGGCCTCGCGCACGGTCTGCACGCTCGTGCGGTCGGTGAGGTAGAGGGTCATCAGCGGTTCGAAGTCCGCCTTGCGTGCGCGGGGAACCGCGGCCCGAACGCGGGCGCGGTAGTCGGCCGCCGAGTCCACCTCGGTCACCGGGGGCACGAGGTTCGGCATGACTACGACGCGATTGAAGCACGCCGCACTATGCGGCACGACCGCCGTCAAAGCCTCCCCGTCGCGCACGTGCAGGTGCATGTCGTCGGGGCGGGTGATCGTCAGTTCCATCAGGAACCCTGCCCGTCGTCCTCGGCGTCGCTCAGCATCTGGTCGACGAGCAAACTCGTTAGGAGATGAACGCCGAAGCCGGTGATGTCCGTGGGAACGTGACCGAGGCCACCCTTGTGGCGGGAGGAGGCGAGGTCGATGTGCACCCAAGGGATACTGTCAGGGACGAAGCGGCCGAGGAAGCGAGCGGCCAGGATGTGATCGCCGCGGCCGTCGATCGTGCACTGCTTCACGTCGGCGAAGTCGCTCTCGAGCGCCTGATCGAAGTCGGCGCTGAGGGGGAACGGCCACACGCGCTCGCCGCTCGAACGACCCGCTTCCACCAACATGTCCTGCAGCTCCGGGCGGTTGACGAAGACACCGCTGTACGCCGTGGTCAAGGCGTTCACGCACGCCCCGGTCAGGGTGGCGAGATCGACCAGCAGGGCCGGCTGCTCGCGAGCCGCCAGGTGCAGTGCGTCCGCCAACACCATGCGGCCCTCCGCATCGGTGTGCACCACTTCGATGGTGGTGCCGTTGGCGGCGGTGATGAGGTCCTGGGGCTTGTAGGCGCCGGGGCCGATCGCATTCTCGGCCAGCGCAAGCCAGGCATCGACGGCGATCGGCAGCCCGAGTTCGGTGATCGTGTACAGGGTGCCGAGGGCGGCGGCGCTGCCGCCCATGTCCTCGTTCATGGTCTGCATGTACTGGGCAGGTTTGACGTTTACACCGCCCGTGTCGAAGCAGATGCCCTTGCCGACCAGGGCCAGTTCCGCAGGTGCGTTCGGCACGGCTCCGGGCGGGCGGTAGCGCAGGTGAATCAAGGCAGGCTCCGACGGGGCATGCCCTCGACTGCCCTGGGCAACAGCCAGGTAAGCGTTGGCCCCGAGCGCCTCCAGCTCCTGCGTGCGCAACACCTCGAGCTCCCAGCCGAGCTCACCGGCCAGGGTCTCCACGCGCTCCAGGTAACCCTGCACCGTGAGCGCGTTGGACGGCAGCGCCGAGAGCCAGCGCGCCAGCCCGTTGCCCTGGGCCTCGGCCAGCTCTCGCCGATAGTCGAGGGGCTGATCGAGGCCGAAGGTGTCGATGCGCTCGAGCGACACCCGGCTGCTCTCGCTGCGCTGCGCCTGCTTCGCCGAGGGCATCTCGAAGGCGGCGGCGGCGAGGGCGCGGACGACGGCACTCAGCACCAGGGCCTGCGCCTGCGGGTCGAAACCCGGCGCCACCACCGTTACCCGCCCCACCTGCTGGCGAGCGACCTCGGCCACGAGCTTGCGTGCCGCTGTGAGGGTGGCGAAGGCGTCCTGGCCGGCCGGCACGAAGCCGGCGCTCACGTTGGTGGCGTCCTCCGTAGGCAGCACCGCGTGGACCCGCCGCGCGTCGCCCACCTCCGTGAGGCGATCGAGGAGGCTGCGCACCAGGGTCTGGTGGGGAAAGGAGGGCCAGCCATCGCCCTGGGCCGTGCTGCTCGGCAGCGCGATGATCAGGTGATCACACGCGGCGATGTCGGCGTCCGATAGGGGGGAGCGATGGTGTGTGGCCTCGATGCGCGGAGATGCGGGGAGCTGCAGGGGCACGATAAGGATTTCTTGACCGCTAGGAGGCAAAAAGTAATGATGGCGCCGCTTTCGAACAGCGCCGCGCGTACTGCGCATGCTAGCAGGTGGATGGCGGCAATTCGACCGACCCCGATCGCTACTCAAGCATGTCCCAGCCACCGATGCGGCCACCTTGCGCCGCGCTCGCGAACCGGTCCGCGAGGCGGGCGACGGGCCAACGCTAAACGGAAGCATTGGCCGGATCTCACAGCTTTCAGTATCCGATTATTGCGGGGAGCGTATGTCGGAACACCATACGTCGCAGGACCTCGATCCAGCGGAAACACGGGAGTGGCTGGAGTCCATTGACTCCGTCCTCAAGGTGCACGGTCCGGAGCGGGCGCATTACCTGCTCGATCGGCTCATCGATCACACACGGCGCTCGGGCGGATACCTCCCCTACAGCCCCAACACGGCTTACCTGAATACGATTTCAGTCGGCCAGCAGGACCCCTATCCCGGGGACCTCGCGGTCGAGAAGCGCATCCTCGCCTACATCCGCTGGAACGCGATGGCGACCGTTGTGCAGGCCAACCGGGCCAACAGTGAGCTCGGCGGCCACATCGCCACCTACGCCTCCAGCGCCGTGCTGTACGAGGTGGGCTTCAACCACTTCTGGCGCGCGCCGAGCGAGAGCCACCCGGGCGACATGATCTTCGTCCAGGGGCATTCGGCGCCCGGCATCTACGCTCGCGCGTTCCTCGAGGGGCGCCTGAGCGCAGATCAGCTGCGCCTGTTCCGCCAGGAAGTGGGCGGCGGGGGCTTGAGCTCCTACCCGCACCCCTACCTGATGCCGGACTTCTGGCAGTTCCCGACGGTCTCCATGGGCCTCGGCCCGATGATGGCCATCTACCAGGCGCGCTTCACGCGCTACCTGCAGGACCGCGGCCTGGTGCCGCCGTCGGATCGCAAGATCTGGTGCTTCCTCGGCGACGGCGAGATGGACGAGCCCGAGTCCCTCGGCGCCATCACCCTGCCGGTGCGCGAACGCCTGGATAACCTTGTGTTCGTCATCAACTGCAACCTGCAGCGCCTGGACGGCCCCGTGCGCGGCAACGGCAAGATCATCCAGGAGCTGGAAGCGAGCTTCGGCGGCGCCGGTTGGAACGTCATCAAGGTGCTGTGGGGCTCGCGCTGGGATCCGCTGCTCGCGCGCGACACCGAGGGCCTCCTGCGCCAGCGCATGGAGGAGGCGGTCGACGGCGAGTACCAGGCCTTCAAGGCCAACGGCGGCGACTTCGTGCGCAAGCACTTCTTCGGCAAGTACCCCGAGCTCGAGGCCATGGTGGCCAATATGTCCGATGAGGACATTTGGCGCCTGAATCGCGGCGGCCACGATCAGCTCAAGGTGCACGCGGCTTACGCCGCGGCCTCGCGCATGCAGGGGGCGCCCACGGTGATCCTGGCCAAGACCGTGAAGGGCTTCGGCATGGGCGCGGCCGGTGAGGGGCAGAACACCACCCACCAGCAGAAGAAGCTGGACGAGGAGGCGCTGCGCCACTTCCGCGATCGCTTCGACATCCCCGTGGCCGATGACGAAATCAACAAGCTGCCCTTCTGCCGCCCGCCGGAGGACAGTCGCGAACACCGCTACCTGATGCAGCGGCGCAAGGTGCTGGGCGGTTCTCTGCCCCAGCGCACGATCTCGCTGCCGACGCTCAAGGCGCCGGCCCCTGATCCCTTCGACGCGCAGCTCAAAGGCTCGGGCGATCGCGAGGTCTCCACCACCATGACCCTGGTGCGCATGCTCACCCAGCTGATGCGCGACAAGGAGGTGGGGCAGCGGATTCTGCCGATCGTGCCCGATGAGGCGCGCACCTTCGGCATGGAGGGCATGTTCCGCCAGTTCGGGATCTACTCGAGCGTCGGTCAGCTGTACCGTCCGCAGGACGCGGATCAGCTCATGTACTACCGCGAGGACAAGAAGGGACAGATCCTGGAGGAGGGCATCAACGAGGGTGGCTCGGTCTGCTCGTGGATCGCGGCGGCCACGGCCTACGCCAACCACGGCATCCAGATGATCCCCTTCTACCTCTTCTACTCGATGTTCGGCTTCCAGCGTGTCGGCGACTTCATCTGGGCCGCGGGCGACATGCAGTCCCGGGGCTTCCTCGTCGGCTGCACGGCGGGCCGCACGACGCTTGCGGGCGAGGGTCTGCAGCACCAGGACGGCCACAGCCACCTGCTCTCCGCCACCGTGCCGAATTGCGTCTCCTACGATCCCACCTACAGCTACGAGCTGGCGGTGATCGTGAAGGACGGCTTGCGCCGGATGATCACGGAGGACGAGAACGTTTTCTATTACCTCACCTGCATGAACGAGAACTACCAGCACCCGGCCATGCCGGCGGGCGCCGAGGAGGACATCGTCAAGGGCATGTACCTCTTGCAGGAAGGCCAGCAGGGAGAACTGCGTGTGCAGTTGCTCGGCTGCGGTACGATCCTGCGCGAGGTGATCGCGGCCGCTGAGCTACTGGGTGAGTTCGGGGTCGCCGCAGACGTGTGGTCCGTGCCGAGCTTTACGGAGCTGCGCCGCGAGGGGCTGGCCGTTGCGCGCAACAACCGTATGCGTCCCGAGACCACACCGCAGCGCGGCCACGTGGAAGCATGCTTCGCCGAGCGCAGTGGCCCCTTCATCGCCGCCACGGACTACATGGCGTCCTTCGCCGATCAGATCCGTGAGTGGGTGCCGGGGCGCTACGTGTGCCTGGGCACGGATGGCTTCGGTCGCAGCGACGGTCGCGCCAAGTTGCGCGATTTCTTCGAGGTGGATCGTCGCTACATCGCCCTCGCCGCCTTGAAGGCCCTCGCCGACGAGGGGCGCATGCAGCGCTGGCTCGTCTCGCGGGCTATCGAGCGCTTCGAGATCGATCCCAACCGGCCAGCGCCGTGGCTGTCCTGACGCGAGGGGGCTGACGTGACAACTGAGGATCGTGAAGTCCGCGTGCCGGACATCGGAGACTTCAACGACGTCGACGTGATCGACGTGCTGGTGAACCCTGGCGACACGGTGGATGCGGAGCAACCGCTGGTTACGCTCGAGACCGACAAGGCCGCCATGGACGTCCCCGCGCCGCGCGCCGGCGTGGTGGCTGAGGTGCACGTGAAGACCGGCGACAAGGTCTCCGAAGGGAGCCTGGTGGTGACCTTCGCCGAGGGTGCCTCCGCCGCCCCTGCGGCCTCGACCTCGCCGCCCGCGGCCGCCGCGCCATCGAGCGCGCCCGCTCCGGCCCCAGCTCAGGCTGTCGAGGCGTCAGGCGGCGGCGAAGCGGTGCACGTGCCGGATATCGGCGACTTCAACCAGGTCGACGTCATCGACGTGCTGGTGAGTGCCGGCGACAAGGTCGATGCCGAGCAACCCCTGCTGACGCTTGAGACGGACAAGGCCGCCATGGACGTGCCGGCCCCACGCGCCGGCGTCGTCGCCGAGGTGCACGTAAAGACCGGCGACAAGGTCTCCGAGGGCGATATCGTCATCACCTACGCGGACGGTGCCGCCGCGGCGGCGCCCCGCGAAGGAAGCCTGCCTGCGGCCACCGCCGCCGCCGCCGCCGCCCCGGCCCCGAGTAGCGAGCCCGTGGTCGTGCCCGGCGTCGAGGTGCGCGTCCCGGACATGGGTGATTTCAACGATGTGGAGGTCATCGAGGTCCTGGTGAAGCCCGGCGACGAGGTGGAAGCCGAGGCGTCCCTGATCACCTTGGAGACGGACAAAGCCGCCATGGACGTGCCGGCGCCGTCCGCCGGACGCGTCGCCGCCCTGCACGTGGGCGTGGGCGACCGAGTGTCCGAAGGCGATCTGATCATCCACCTCGATGCGGTGGGATCGGCAAGCTCAGCGCCCGCGGCGGCGCCTGCTGCGCCCGCGGCGGCCCCGGCTGCGGCCCCGCCGAAGCCAGCTGCGCCGGCACCTGCGCGCGCCGCTTCTTTGCCGCCTGTGGACGAGGGCACGTTCGCCCGGGCCCACGCCGGCCCCTCCGTGCGTCGCTTCGCTCGCGAGCTCGGCGTGGATCTGGGTCGCGTCAAAGGCAGCGGACTAAAAGGGCGTATCACGGCCGATGACGTCAAGGGATTCGTCAAGTCCATCGTGACCGGCGCTGCCCCCGCGGCAGCAGGGCAGGCTCTGGCGAAGGTGCCCAAGGTCGACTTCGCCAAGTTTGGCGAGATCGAGCGCCAGCCGCTCACGCGGATTCAGAAGATCTCCGGCCCGCGCTTGCACGCGAGCTGGATCAACTTGCCCCACGTCACGCAGTTCGACGAAGCGGACATCACGGACATGGAGGCAACGCGCAAGCGCCTGAAGCCCGTGGCCGCGGAGCGTGAGGCCAAGCTCACCCCGTTGGCCTTCCTGGTGCGCGCGTGCGCCCTCGCCCTCGATGAGTTCCCGGTGTTCAAGGCGTCCCTCGACGGTGATGCCCTGGTCATGAAGGGTTACACGCACATCGGCTTTGCCGCGGACACGCCGAACGGCCTCGTCGTGCCCGTGATCAAGGACGCTGACAAGCGCGATCTGTTCGACATTGCGCGCGAGCTCGGCTCGCTCGCCGGTCTCGCCCGCGAGGGCAAGCTGAAGGGCGATCAGATGCAAGGTGGCGTCTTCACGATCTCGAGCCTGGGCGGTATCGGCGGCACGGCCTTCACGCCGATCATCAATGCGCCTGAGGTCGCCATCCTCGGCGTCTCACGCTCGGCCATGGCGCCCGTGTGGGATGGCGAGGCCTTCCAGCCTCGCCTGATGCTTCCGTTCTCCCTGTCCTATGACCACCGGGTGATCGACGGCGCGGCTGCCGTACGCTTTACGGTGCGCTTAGGTGAAATCCTGAAGGAAGTGCAGGGCCTGCTGCCGGAGGACCTACGCGGATGAGCGAGCCGACCACGGTGCAAGCAGATCTCGTCGTGCTCGGCTCCGGGCCGGGCGGCTACACCGCGGCCTTCCGCGCCGCGGACCTCGGCCAGGACGTCGTGCTCATCGAGCGCGATCCCTATCTCGGCGGGGTGTGCCTCAACGTGGGCTGTATTCCCTCGAAGGCCTTGCTGCATGCAGCCAAGGTGATCGAGGAGGCCCATTCCATGGCGGAGTTCGGCGTGCGCTTCGCCGACCCCGAGATCGACACGGATCGCCTGCGCAGTTGGAAGAACGGTATCGTGCGTCGCCTCACGGGCGGCCTCGACCAGATGGCCAACAAGCGCGGTGTGCGCGTGGTGCACGGCTACGGGCGCTTCGCCTCACCCAACGCCCTGGAGGTGGAAGGCGAGGGCGGTACCACCCGCGTCGAGTTCAAGCAGTGCATCATCGCCGCCGGTAGCGAACCTGTGCGTTTGCCCTTCATCGATCACGACGATCCGCGCGTGATGGATTCCACCGACGCCCTCGAGCTCGACGAGCTGCCCGAGCGCATGCTCGTCATCGGCGGCGGCATCATCGGCATGGAGCTTGCGAGCGTCTACGACGCCCTCGGCGTCAAGGTGAGCATCGTCGAGCTTACCGATGGCCTCATGCCGGGCGCCGATCCCGACCTGGTCCGCCCGCTGGCCAAGCTCATGGGCAGCCGCTACGAGGCGATCATGCTCGGCACCAAGGTGGTGGCCGTGGAGGGCACGGACGCGGGCCTTGAGGTGACCTTCGACGGCGAGGGTGCGCCCGAGCCGCAGGTGTACGGCCGGGTGTTGGTCGCCGTGGGCCGCAAGCCCAACGGGGCGCTGATCAACGCGGAGGCGGCCGGGGTGGCCGTGGACGAGCGCGGCTTCATCAGCGTCGATCGTCAGATGCGCACCAACGTGTCCCATATCTTCGCCATCGGCGACATCGTCGGTCAGCCGATGCTGGCGCACAAGGCGACCCACGAGGCGAAGGTGGCGGCCGAGGTGGCCGCAGGTGAGAAGTCCTTCTTCGACGCACGGGTGATCCCCTCCGTCGCCTACACAGATCCTGAGGTGGCTTGGGTCGGCAAGACCGAGCAGCAGCTGAAGGACGAGGGCGTGGACTACGGCAAGGGCAACTTCCCGTGGGCCGCGAGCGGCCGATCGCTCGCCATCAACCGCAGCGAGGGATTCACCAAGCTGCTGTTCGACAAGGCGAGCGGGCGCTTGCTGGGGGCCGGGATCGTCGGCCCGAACGCGGGCGATCTCATCGCCGAAGCGGGCCTTGCGATCGAGCTCGGTTGTGATGCGGCGGACATCGGCCTCACCATCCATCCCCATCCCACGCTGTCGGAGACGGTGGCGATGGCGGCGGAGGTGTTCGAGGGCACGATCACCGACCTCTACCTGCCGAAGCGCAAGGCGCGCTGAGCCGAGCGGACCTCTACGCGCACCGCAGCGCGGCCGAGCGTCCTCTGCTCAGCCGCGCTTCACCGTACATACGCACGACTCACCGGCGTCCTCGAAGCCGATAGCGCCACCCAGGAATCGCTCGATCACCTGGGCGTTGGTTAGCGCATGGCGGCTCGGGCGCAGGGTCGAAAAGCAACCGCCCTGGGCGAGGGCCATCGGCAGCAGCAGCTGGTCCGCGAGGTAGTGGTCGACGGCGGCGGCGCTGCGTGTGAACGCTCGTACGCGTTTGGTGAGGCGATTCGCCACCTGCTCCGCTGACACACTGCGCTCGCCGAAGGATGCGAACATCACCGTTAGGTCCTGGTATTCCAGGCGTGCGTACAGCAGGTTGCCAGGGCCATCGGAGTCGGCCCGTTGCAGCTGCCGTGCCTGTGTGGGGACATCCAGGGCTTTGCCTGCGACATTGAGTTCGCGCTCGCCGATCGACGAGGCGAGATTGGCCACCAGGCAGTCCAGGTAGCGACCCAGCTCCTCACCCCGCGTCTCGCGCACGAATTCCCGTGTGCCGACATCGGTCCGGCCGCCTACGCGCACCTCGACCGAACCGCCGCCAGCCGGGTAGAACCCATGGCGCAGGAGCGATGCATCGAGCGAGTAGCCGAGCGAACGCAACGCCGGCAGGTAGGATCGGTCGAGGAATTCGAAGGGCGGTGCCGCCGGGTTGTGCGTGCCTCCGCTCACCCGCACTGTGGATGGGGCGGTGCTGTGCAGGAGCACAGGTAGTACGGTTTGCAGCACCAGGCCGGTGCTGCCTGCCGTCCCGACACTGAAGGCGTAGTCGCCGGCGCGGATCGCGCCCGGCTGGAAGCGGATGCGCTGACTGCCCACCTCGGCGCCATCCACCTGGGCATCTGTGATGTCGCACAGGGCGAGCAGCGCTGTCAGGTGCTGGCGCATCAAGCCGGGGCGGCGCCGACCGGCGCGAATGTTGTCCACCTGCACCGCCTGGCCGGTGATCGCCGCGAGCGACAGGGCCGTGCGTAGCACCTGTCCGCCGCCCTCACCCATGGCGCCGTCGATCGTGATCGTCATGTCGACTTCCTTGAGTTTTGGCGGCGCCCGCGCTCGCGGACGCCGCCCATCGTTTTCCCTAACCCTTCACGCACACCACCTGGCGCAGCGTGTGGACGATCTCCACCAGGTCGCGCTGGGCGTCCATGACGGCGTCGATCGGCTTGTAGGCGGCCGGGGTCTCGTCCAGTACGCCGGCATCGCGACGACACTCGACGTGAGCGACCGCTCGCTGGTGCTCTTCCATGCTCACCAGCTTCTTCGCCGCCGTACGCGACATCACCCGACCCGCGCCATGGCTGCAGGAGCAGAAGCTCTCGGCGTTGCCAAGACCACGCACGATGAAGGACTTCGCCCCCATCGAGCCCGGGATGATCCCGAGAACACCCTCAGCGGCACGTACCGCCCCCTTGCGGGTGACCAGGATGTTCTCACCGAAGTGGTGCTCCCGGGCCACGTAGTTGTGGTGGCAGTTGACCGCCTCGGCGTGCGCCTGGAAGTCGATGCCGAGGGCCTTGCGAGCCGCGTCCAGGGTTCGGGTCATCATCGCCGTTCGGTTGGTAGCCGCAAAGCGCTGCGCCCACTCGACGGCCTCCACGTAATCGTCGAAGTGCTCCGTGCCCTCCGGGAAGTACGCGAGGTCCTGATCCGGCAGGTTCACCAGCCAGCGGCGCATGTCCTGCTTGGCGAGTTCGATGAAGTAGGTACCGATGCGGTTGCCCACCCCACGCGAACCCGAGTGCAGCATGAACCACACGCGGTCATCCTCATCCAGGCACACCTCGATGAAGTGGTTGCCCGTGCCGAGCGTGCCGAGGTGCTTGCGGTTGTTCGACTTGGCGATCTTCGGGTGCTTACCCGTGATCGTGTCGAACTCGTCCGCGAGCGTTGCCCACAGGCCATCGACGCCCTTCGGCGGGGTCTCCCAGGAGCCCTTGTCGCGACGGCCGCGGCCCGCGGTACGCCCGTGGGGGACGGCCGCTTCGATCGCCGTGCGCAGCTCGCGCAGGGAGTCCGGCAGGTCCTCAGCGAACATGCTGGTGCTCACAGCCATCATGCCGCAGCCGATGTCCACGCCAACGGCAGCGGGAATGATGGCGCCCTTGGTCGGGATGACCGAGCCGACGGTCGAGCCTCGCCCGAGGTGCACGTCCGGCATGACCGCCAGGTGGCGGAAGATGAAGGGCATACGCGCCGTGTTGGCGAGCTGCTCGCGTGCAGCGTCCTCCACGGGTACGCCTCGGGTCCACATCTTCACCGGGGCTGAGTCAGCGTTGACCATGACTTCAATGTGTCGTGTCTCGTCCATCATTTTCTCTCTCCTCTCGCTCGCTCCGGCGCCATCCTCGTCGTTTGGCTGGGCGCCTGCGGTCTTGCTTCCGGCGCCCCGGATGGGCCCATTCCCACCCGGGGACTTTTTCCTGACCGGTGATGAGGCTCGCGCCTCGGGAGAGGTGTTGCGAATCCTGGGCCAACTCTGATGGCGAGAGGAGAGCTGACCCTTAACTTACTGTTCTCGAATGATTTTCGAACTCTAGTGCAGTGAAGGTCAAATTGCAGCTTGGGCTTCTATTTGTATTCTCTGAGCGAAAATTTAGAATTCTCGCTATATGCAAACCACCGTCATTAGCTTGCTCGGCACCCAGCTCGATATCGGACGCAAGGCCGATCGCTGGAATCGCTGGCGTCCCAACGTAGGCCTCTGCCAGCAGGAGGACCTGCTGGTCGATCGCCTGGAGCTCCTTCACGGCGTTCGCTACACGGCGCTCGCCGAGCAACTTCGCGACGATATCGCCGCCGTGTCGCCGGAAACCGAGGTGCGCCTGCAGGTGCTGGAGTTTCAGGATCCCTGGGACTTCGAAGAGGTGTACGGCAAGCTCCTGGACTTCACCCGCCAGTACCCCTTCGACACGGACGCCGAGCGCTACCTGGCGCACCTCACCACCGGTACGCACGTGGCGCAGATCTGTTGGTTCCTCCTTACGGAAGCCCGCTACCTACCGGGGAAGTTGATTCAGACATCGCCCCCACCGCGCCGGGACGGAGAGGTCTCGGGTGCGTACCACATCATCGACCTCGACCTATCCCGCTACGACCAGATCGCAAGCCGCTTCGCCGAGGAACGGCAGGAGGGCACGAGCTTTCTGAAGTCAGGCATCGTCACCCGCAACGCGGCCTTCAACGCCATGATCGAGCAGATCGAGCAGGTGGTGATCCGCTCCACCGCCCCGGTGCTGCTGTTGGGGCCGACGGGCGCAGGCAAGTCGCAGCTGGCGCGACGAATCTACGAGCTCAAGCACCAACGCCACCTGATCGCCGGGCCCTTCGTCGAGGTCAATTGCGCCACCTTGCGTGGCGACAACGCGATGTCGGCTCTGTTCGGTCATCGCAAGGGAGCGTTTACGGGCGCGGTCGCCGAACGCGCCGGGTTGCTGCGCGCCGCGGACGGCGGGCTCCTGTTCCTCGATGAGATCGGGGAACTCGGCCTCGATGAGCAGGCGATGATCCTGCGCGCCGTCGAGGATCGCCGCTTCTTCCCCGTCGGCGCGGACCGCGAGGTGAGCAGCGACTTCCAGCTCATCGCCGGCACCAACCGCGACCTGCGCAAAGCGGCTCGCGAGGGCAGCTTCCGCGAGGATCTCCTGGCGCGCCTGGATCTATGGACCTTCGAGCTGCCCGGATTGCGAGAGCGCCGGGAGGACATCGAGGCCAACGTGGAGTACGAACTGCGCCGCGTCTCCTCGCTCACCGGCACCAAGGCGGCCTTCAACAAGGAGGCCCTGGCGCGCTACCTGCGCTTCGCCACCAGTGAGCAAGCCCATTGGGTGGGCAACTTCCGCGACCTCGGCGCATCGATCACCCGCATGGCGACGCTGGCGGGGGATCGCCGTATCAATGAGGACCTCGTCGCCCAGGAGTTGGACCGTCTGCGGCGCGCCTGGCGAGGCGTCGAGCCCGAGGGACCACAGGTGGATCAGGCGTTGTTGGAAGACTTGCTCTCGCCCCAAACCGTGCGCGAGCTCGATCTGTTCGATCGCCTTCAGCTCAGCGGCGTGATCGACGTCTGCCGGCGCAGCGAGACCCTGAGTGCCGCCGGTCGCACGCTCTTCGGCGCCTCGCGCCAGGCGCGGCGCACGACTAACGATGCCGATCGCCTGCGCAAGTACCTGCAGCGCTTTGGGCTCAGCTGGCGCGAGATCAAGGCCCTGGCTGCTAGTCGAGGCCCTGGCCGAAGATCGCGTCTAGCGCGGCATCGGCCCTGAAGGCACGGAACACGTCCGTCTCCCCCACCACCACGCCCAAGGTGCCGTCGCGCCATGCCAGGCGCAGGGTGAGCGCCGTGTTCGCAAGCTCGATCTTTGGCAGGGACACCGACCCCTCGCTCAAGGCGGGCACCTCGACCAGGGGATCGCCGGCCGCGCCGCTCGGGGGCTCGCTGGACAGGGTGGGCACCGGTAGGGTCAGCGCCGGGAGATCGATGCTCGATTCCGCTTCGTAGAAGGGGATGGGCAGGAAGCCGCTGTCGATGGGTTCCGCATCCTCGTCGGGCGGGAACGGGGTGACGAAGGTGGCGCTGAGGCCGTCGTCGCCGTCCACGTCCACCGTGAGCGAGTCGTGCACGTAGATCGGGGTGCCGTTGCTGTCATCGAGGACCGGGATGGGCAGGGTGTAGTCGCCGAGATCGAACAACGTCAGTCCGTTCAGGGAGAACAACTCCGCAAGCTCCACTAGCCCCTCGCCGCCCGCGTGAGAGCCCTCGGCGGAGAACTGTTGGGTGGCGAGGGCCATGGCCTGCTTTGCACTCTGACCCGGCAGGCGCGCGGCGAGTTGCCAGTCGAGATCGACGCGCCAGGCGACCAGCTGCCCGGCCGTGTTGAGCGTCAGGCTGCCGCTGACCCTGACCCGCAGCTGGAGACCGAGGATCTCGATGCCGGCCGGCAGATGCGTGGGCGTGAGTTGCAGACCGAAGTCGGCCCGACCGCTCACCTGCACCCCCTCGTGGCTCAGCGCCAGGCCTCCACCGATCCAGTTCCGTCCCAGCCAGTGCACGCGCCCGCTGGCGGCGAGCAACCATTCGTAGGCCTTGGCTTCGATACGGCACGCACCGTCGAAGGTGATCCCGTGGACGCGGAAACCGCCTTCGCCGGTGAGGGTGAGGGCCGCATGCTCGTCTGCGGGGAGGCTCACCTGACCGGCGAGGGCCAGGCGCATGCGACTGAAGACCAACCCGCCGAAGTCCCAGCGCCGCAGGGCACCGCTCTCGCCTAGCGCAGCGCGTAGGTCGATCGACCGCTCGGTCGCTGTGATCTCACTGGCCACCAGGGTGCGACCGAGGAGCAGCAGTTCGCCCTCGCCGCGCAGGAGCAGTTGTGGGCCGGGGCCGAGCCTGCCCACAGCCTCGGCGCGCAGGCCGAACAAGGGGGTGCCATCGGCTTGGGGCAGGGCGTCCATGGCGAGCGTGCCCTCGATGAGGGCCTGTGCGTGACTGATCTGCGCGCGGCCGTCCATTTGTACCTGGCCATCGAACAGGTGCAGGGCGCCGGGGCCGGTGAGTTCGAACTCGCGATCGGATGCCATGCGCAAGGTCACCGCTTCGTCCTTACGGCCCAGGGTGAGCCGGGCGAGGGCACCGGCGCCGTCCTCGCGGGGCAGTACCTGCCAGTCCGCAACGCCCTGCGCCGTGAGCACGACGTGCGAGTCCGCGCCCGCACTGCGACCTGCCAGGGTGATCCTGCCGCGCAGATCCAGGGGCAGGGGCACGGTAAGCCCGGCGACCTCGAGTGCGAGCAGTTCCAGGGCGAGGGAACTCGTTAGGTGGAAATGGCCATCGCTGGCGAACCAGCCGACCATCTCCGCCTGATGGCTGGCGAACACGCGCACCCGCGCCGCCACCATCACGGCCACCTCGGGCGCATCGGTGAGCGCTGCCAGCAGGTCGTCCGCCGAATAGGCGGCAAGGACTTGCGGCAGGCCGCCGTCAGCGGGCGTCAGCGTTCGCCGCAAGGTCGCCAGCGCCTGTGCGTCGAGGTCACTCTCGCGGGCGAGGGGGAAGTCGACGTGCTCGCCCTCGTAGAGCGCGAAGCGATCGAAGCGTGCCCCCGTGTTCCACCAGCTGTCGAGGCCTGCGAAACCGTAGGTGAGGGGCTCATCGCCGTCATCGACCTCGCACCACAGGGCGTCATCCACCCACACGCGGATCTGGGTGATGGCGCGCTGTCCCGCTTCGCGGGCGTCGACGAGGTCTTCGATCGCGATGGCTGCGGGCGGCTGGCGGCTGGTGCGGCGGGGGTCATCGCTCAGACGTCTTTCGAGTCCCGCGCTCTCCCCGCCGCGGCTCACGGCCTCGACGCGGATCTCGTAGGGGCGCTCCTGCACGAAGGAGGAGGTGCTCTGGTGGAGGATCGTGATGTCACCGTCCACCACCTTGTCGAGGCGCCACTCGCGTTGCTCTTCGGTCATGCGGAAGCGGTAGAAGGTGCGTTCACCCTGGAAGTGGAACACGACGCCGAGGCCGTCGTTGTCCGTGGAGGAGGCGCTCACCTCCAGGCGCACGTCGGCCACCGCGTCGGCCTCGTACACGATCATGCTGCCGTAGCGTGCGTAGGAGTTGTCGCCCACGTTGTTCGACTGCACGAGCTGTCCGCCGCGCACGCGCCAGCTACCCGTGCCGCGCTTGAGCCCATGGTTGTAGCGCTTCCAATCGGGCAGGGCGGTCTCGTCGAAGTCCGTACGGTGCACCACTCGCCAAGAGCGCTCGCCCGGGGGCTCGGGTGCGTCGATCGCGTTGGTGAGTTCGCCAGGGAGCGCCAAGAAGAACCACGCGCTCGCCTCGAAGCTCAGGAACCGCCCCTCCGCGTGTACGGTGCGCACGGACGCGGGCAAGTGCGCCAGGAGCTCCACGGGGTCGATCTCGAGGGGCGTGGCAGCGAGCGACTCGGCCCAGTCCACCACGCTGTCACCGGCGTCGACGATACGCGCCTGTAGCTGCTCCACCAGTGAACGCAATTGCTGACCGAGAGCGATCACCGTGGTCACGTCGATCCGTGCCTGCAGGTCCTGGCCGATGATCGCCTCCGCGCCCGGGAAGAAGTTCAGCACCGCCGGCGGCACGGCGATGCGCCCGTGCAGCAGCTCCGCGTACATGAGCGAGGCGATGTGGCCCTCGGGATCGATGGGCACGGTCGGGTCCGAGAGGAAGCCTAAGAGTTCAAAGAACAGCAGCGGGCTCGGGTTGGGGAAGGGACGGACCACGTCGTAGGACAGCTCGAAGCCGGCCACGCGCACGCTCAGGCAGTGGCGGTCCATAAACGGTGTGGCGTCGGCGAGGAAGGGAATCACCAGCTTGCCGAGCACCGGCGTGATCACCTGGTAATCGTCGCTTACGTGGCGCAGGCCGAGTTCCTCGTCACCGAGTTCGAGGTCGAACGCTGCGCGCTGGTTCGGCGCCGGCAGGGGACCGAAGAAGGGCGACATGGCGTAGCGCTTGAAGCCCGCGCGCAGCACGCCCGGCACGTTCACCTGCAGGCCGTCCCAGACCGGCCGGCAACGTCCGTCCTGGAGCGGTGCGGGCAGGGGGCGATCGCTGCGCAGGTCGATGTCGAAGGCGACCAGGGGCAGGAGGAAGTCGACTTCGCCGAGCACGATGGGGATCAGGTCGAGCTTGAACTTGAGCTTGCTGTCCTCGGGCAGGCGGATGCCCGCCCCGTGGGTGGCCGACGTGTCGGCATCGTCGATCAGTTGCTTGGAGAGTTCCAGCTCACCGGCGACGTCGATCTTGAGGCTGTTCTTGCTGTAGCCGTAGCCGATCAGGAAGCGGTCGAGGATGATCGCCGAGCCCGGGTAGCGGCCGAAATCCGGCAGGGGGATCGGCGCCAGTCCGCCCTCCACGGAGAAGAAGATCGCGTCGGCCGAGAGCCCCAGGGTGAAGACGAGGTCGCCGAGGGGCGCGAGGGGATCATCGGGCGCGAAGCCGGTTATCGCCGCGCCGCCGGCCACGCGAATGTCGGCCGGATCGTTGAAGGGCAGCAGGAACTCGACGTCGCGGATCTCGAAGACCAGGTTCGTGTCGGCGTGGAGGGAGCCGAACACGGCGTCCACGGCATCCTGATACCGCTCGACGAAGCCCTGGTAGGTCTGTTGACTGCCCTCGACGCCCACCGCGCCGAGCATCTGATGCACGGCCAGCACGGCCTGGTAGAGGAACTTACGCCCCAGCGCGTCCACCAGCGCCTTCTGGATGGCGGGGAGGGCGCGGAACTCCAGTTCGAAGCGCTCCCACTCCTCGCTCAGTGGCGTGTCATCGAGAATCGCCAACACGTCCGCGAGCTGCCCCTCGCGCTCGGTGATCAGCGCGTCGAGATCGGGTTCGATGTCGCCTACCCAACGGCCTTGATAGTCCCATTGCCCGCTGCCGTCGCGCAGCTGATCCAGATCTTCGCGCGAGAGCGGTAGCTTGGGGATGGCGATGGGGATACGCAGCAGGTCCAGGCCGAAGCTCAGGTGTTCGTCGGTCAGCTCGAACTCGAGGTCGACGTTCTGGCCGGCGAAGGCGAGCCCCGTGGTGATGCCGAAGGCGAAGGGGAAGTTCCCGTCGTCGCCCTGCGCGGCGTCCGCACTGCCAATGCTCAAGCGGATCTGCTCGAGGGCGATGGCGACGTCGATATCGAGGTCGATCTCGTTCTCCCCGCCCGCCTCGCCGAGGAGCTTATTGGTTCCCGAGAGGTTGGCGAGCATGTCGAAGAGGTCCACCTCGAGGCTCGCGTCGTCAAAGGTGCACTGGGCCTCGAACCAGGCGTTGTCCTCACTGATGCCAAGGGTCAGGCTGGCGCTCCCCGTGAGATCCACCTCGCGGGCGATGGCGAGTAGGCGATCGAGTTGCACGGCCATGGGCGGCGGCACGGCCGCGGTGGCGGCGGCCGGCAGTATCGGTTGCAGGAGGAAGCTACCCTCGAGGCGGATGACGCCGGTGACCGACTCGCCGTCGGCATCCAGCTCGATCGCCACCTCCTCCAGGGCGAGCTGCACCGGGGGTTCATCGAAGGTCATGCCGGGCAATTGCAGGCCGACGGTCACGAGGTCCGTCACCGTGGCCGAGAGCGAGCCGGTGGTGGCGCCGTGCTCGTCGCTGCTGTCCAGGGCGGCGCTGAAGCGCAGCTGCACGAGGCCCGTGGCGTCGCCCGTGCTCAGGTCGACCACCTCGCCCAAGCCCACGGCTTGCAGCGCGGGGGCGGCGGCGAGATCCGGCAGGAGGAGGGTGAGCTCTATGCCAAGCTCGCCCTCGAAGTCATCGTCCACCACCTCCAGGGCGATATCGATGGCCGCCTCCGGCACGGCAGGGCGAAGGCCGGCGGGCACGAAGGGCCAGAGAGCATCGACGTCGTCCAAGGCGGCGCGTATCGACAGCTTGAGCTGATCCTCGATCCAATACGCGCGAAGGGCGACCTCGCCATCATCCGGCGGCAGGGGCAGCAGCGGTGGCGCGTCGGCCAGGGCGATGCGCTCGCTCACCTTCGCCCAGGACAGATCGGCGATGAGCTCGAACAGGAGCAGCGCTGACTCGCCATCCTCACCCTCGCCGAGCACGAGGATCAGCTGGGCCGAGTCGAGGTCGCCGTAGCCCTCGAGTTCGAGATCCGTGAGGTCGATGCGCAGGGAGTCGAGGCCCGACTCGTGGTCGTAGGCGATGCTGATGGCTTCGCTCGAGAAGCTCAGGCCGGGCAGGTCGAGGTCGATGGCTGCGCTGCCCACGAGGCTGAAGTCGCCTTCCGAATCGAACTCACCGGCGAGGCTGAGGTTGCTGAAGGCGAGGTGGAAGTCGTCACGGCCGAGGGGAACGACGACGGGGTCGTCGCTCGCCTGGGCGAGGTTCAGGTGAAAGTCGTACTGATCTCCTTCGCCCACTCGGAAGCCGAGCTCGATGCGAAAGATCTGCTGCAGCGGGACCGCGGCGAGGTAGGCGTTCACCGCCGTGCCGATCGGCACGTTGCGCTCGATCACCACCTCGGCCGTATCGATGGCACAGGCCCAGCCGAACAGCTCGCCGTACAAATCCGTTTGGTCGAGGTCGAAGGCGTGGCCGTCATGGGTGACCGGCCAGCTCAGGGTGGCGGTGGTGGACACGCCCTTGTTGCCGATGGCGACGTCGTCGAGATCGAGGTACAGGCCCGGCAGTTCGCGCCCGTTCAACGCGAGCGGGATGTCCCAATGCACCTGCGCGCTCTCGGCGTGGATGCCGCGGAAGCCATCGTCGAAGCCGAGGTCGATGATGGCGTCATCCACCTCCTCGGCGCTGGTGATGAGGCGACAGGTGTCGAGGGCGAAGGCGAGGCCCGT